>DASWRS010000610.1:0-26576 GCA_036403075.1 Kofleriaceae bacterium | reverse complement strand
CCCCCGTTCGCGGCAGCGGCTCAGCTGAGCATCGCCTTCATCCAGCGGCTCGGATCGCCGATCCGCGGCCGCTCGCCGCCGCGCACCAGGTAGCGCACGGCCTGGCCGAGCCCGTCGAGGGTCAGCGGCCACATCGCGAACACGCTGGCGATGACCTCGATCGTGGTGCCGTTCCAGAACCGCTCGGGCTCGGGGTTGAGCCACGCGGCGCTGCGGAAGTGCGCCGCGAGCCGGCGCAGCCACTCGTGGCCCGACGCGCGGTTCTGCGAGTACAGAAACGACGCCCCGCCCGGATCGAGCAGCTCGGCGGGGTGCATCAGTGCGTCACCGACCAGCACGAGCTTCTCGTCGCGATCGCTGTTCGCGAGCAGCTCGGCGACCGGGAGGCCCTTGCGGAACTGGGCGTCCTCGTAGACCGCGTTGTAGACGCAGTTGTGGAAGTAGTAGCTGCGGAACTTGGCGAACCGGCCGGTGCGCGACGCCGCGGTGAACAGCCGGCTCATCAGCTCGGAGTGGGGATCCATCGAGCCGCCGACGTCCATCAGCAGCACGACCTTGACCCGGTTCCTGCGCGGCGGCCGGAACACGACCTCGATCTCGCCGGCGTTCTTGCAGGTCTTGTCGATGGTCTCGTCGAGATCGAGCTCATCGAGGGCGCCCTCGCGGCCGAGCCGGCGCAGCCCGCGCAGCGCGACGTCGATCTGGCGGACATCGAGCACGACGTCGCGGCGGTACTCGCGGAACCGGCGCTCGTCGGCGACCGCCATCGCGCTGCGGCCGCCGCCGCCGCCCGCGCGCATCGCGTTGGGGTTCTTGCCGCCGGTGCCGAACGGCGACGTCCCGCCGGTTCCGATCCAGCGGTTGCCGCCGTCGTGGCGGCCCTTCTGCTCCTTGAGCCGCTGCTCGAACAGCTCGCGCAGCTTCTCGAGATCGAGCGCGGCCATCGCCTTGCGCTGCTCCTCGGTCAGGCCCTCGAGCGACTTCGGGTCGGCCAGCCACGCGGCGAGCTGCTCGGTCAGCTTCAGCGCGTCGACGTGGACGTCCTTGAAGTAGGCCAGGAACGCCTCGTCGTAGGCGTCGTAGAGCGCGATGTCCTTGACGCACAGGGTGCGGCACAGCTCGTAGAACCCGTCGAGCGAGCTCTCGTGCAGGCCGAGCGCCATCGCCTCCATCAGCGCCATCCACTCGTGGGTCGACACCGGCAGCTTGCGCGCGCGCAGCTCGAACAGAAAATCGATCAGCACCGCCGGTCCCTCACGCCTGCACCTGTCGACGCTGTGCTCTCGACATTCATCGTGATCACGCCTTGGCCCGCTTCCCGACGGTCTCCACATCCTGCTCGGTCTTGAGCAGCGTGCCCAGGAACGGGATGCCGCCCGAGACCCGGGCGAGGTCGACGCCGGCCTTCTTGAGCGCGCAGATCCAGTCGATCAGCTCGGAGGTCGATGGCTTCTTGCGCAGCCGCGGGGTCGCGCGCAGGCCGAAGAACACCTCGAGCGCGTTGTCGAGCACGCGATCGGTGATGTCGGGGTGGTGGACCCGGACGATCTCGGTCATCAGCTCGCGGCTGGGGAACTGGATGTAGTGGAACACGCAGCGCCGGAGGAACGCGTCGGGCAGCTCCTTCTCGTTGTTCGAGGTGATGATGACGATCGGCCGCTCGGCCGCCGCGATCTCGCGGCCGGTCTCCTCGATCTTGAACCGCATCGCGTCGAGCTCGTGGAGCAGGTCGTTGGGGAACTCGAGGTCGGCCTTGTCGATCTCGTCGATCAGCAGCACGACCCGCGACGGCGCCGCGAGCGCCTCGCCCAGCGGGCCGAGCTTGATGTAGCGCGCGATGTCGCGGACCGCGGCCGCATCGCCGAACCGGCTGTCGTGGAGCCGCGCGACCGTGTCGTAGACGTAGAGCCCGTCCTTGGCCTTGGTCGTCGACTTGACGTGCCAGCGGATCAGCGGCAGGTGGAGCGCGCTGGCGAGGTTCTCGGCCAGGAGGGTCTTGCCGGTGCCGGGCTCGCCGCGCACCAGCAGCGGGCGCGCGAGCGCGACGGCGACGTTGACCGCGTGGCGAAGCTCGTCGGACGCGATGTAGCTGGCGGTGCCCTGGAACTGATCGAAGACGTCGGACATTGGGCCGACCTTAGCGTATTTTCGTAGAAACGGTCAGTGCTGACGGAAAGGCCGGCCGGGCCGCTGCGGCGCCCGGCGCCGGTCAGCGCTTCTTGCGGCCCTCGAGGTAGCCGTCGGCCACCCCGTAGAGCCAGGTCGCGCCCCACACCAGCCCCGCGACCGAGCCGATCAGCGGGATCGCGCCGATGAAGCTCGAGGCCGACACCGCGGCGACCACGAACACGCCGATCGCCTTGTCGCTGTCGCCGTTGACCAGCTGTCCCAGTCCCGGAATCACCGCGCTGCACGCCGCCGGCACGATGCCCGCGACGTTGTCGCGCTTGCCGCCCGACTTGACCAGTGATCTGCTCATCCTCGAAGTTATGACATGGCCGCGGTCAAAACCACGTCGTGACCCCGAGCATGAGGAGCAGGTAGTGGGCCTTGTAGTCGCCCTGACCGGTCGGGTTCACGGCCTGGTGGTCGGCGTCGAGCAGAGGGTTGATCGGCTCGGGCCCCTGGTGGACACCGCCGCATCCGCCCGGTGCGTCCGGGTTGCACGGGGTGGCGCCGCCACCGACGTTGGGGTTGTTCGGCGAACCCTCGAGGATCGCGCCGCCGCCCGCGCTGATCTCGAACCGCCGGGCGCGATAGGCCGCGCCGACCGCGAGCGTGGTCCGCGCCGCGCCATCGATGTCGGCGCGCAGCCAGCCGGTCCTTGCCGCGGCGGTGTCGTAGCCCACGCCCGCCCGCACGATCACCTCGCTGGTGGCCCGCGGGGTCGCCGCGGTGGTGCTGCCGTCGTCGCGCGGCGCGCCGAGCGCGATGTGGTAGCTGCCGCCGGCGCGCACGCCGAGCGTGTCCTGGAAGCCGTGCGGCACCACGCCGTCCTTGAGCTGGACGAAGCTCGCGCCGTTGATGTACGCGTCGGCGTCGATCACGACGCGGTAGTCGCTCGGGCTGGCGCAGTTGCCGCCGTCGAAGTCTGCCCGATCGCAGCTCTTGCCCCAGTTCTGCCAGTCGAGGTCGACCTCGATGTCGCCCTGGAGCCGCCCGGCGGCGTCGAGGAACTTGTAGCGGCCGCCGAGCTGCGCGTTGCGCGGCAGCGCGAGGTCGACGCAGGCCTTCTGCACGTCGAACGTGCCGCCGGCCGCGCACCGGATCGAGCCCGGGTCGGCGCGCGGGCCGATCGCAACCGGGACCCCGGCGAGGCTCACCGACGGCCCGAGCAGCGACGTCGCGGTGCCCTGGGCGTGGACATCGAGCTCGGACGAGTAGTTCGCGGCAAATTCGAGGTTCGGGGTCGGCCGGTAGGTCACGCCGAGGCCGTACCCCGGCACGAAGCTGTCGGTGGCGTCGACGCTGAGCGTGCTGTCGCGCTTGATGTCCTCCTGGAAGCTGTCCGGGACGCCCCACAGCATCACGGTCGATTTCAGTGACGCGCGGCCCGCCGACAGCCGGAGCCCGACGTCGAGCTCGGGCAGCACGCGGTACGCCGCGACCAGCGACGGCAGGAAGAACGCGGCCTCCTGTTTCATGATGTCGTAGCGCGTGCTCGGCGGCGGGAAGCTCGGATCGCTGTTGAACTCGTAGGGCAGGCAGCCGCCCGAGACCTGCACGCACATGTCGCGGAACGGGTACGCGTTGGGCGCGTACAGCCCCAGGCCCAGGTGGAGCCCCGGCACCCGGCCGCCGAGGTCCGTGATCACCGCGATCACCGGCACCGGCTGGAGCGAGCCGATGCCCAGCGGCGGGCTCGGGTCGTTCTTCACGCGGTTGAACGGCTGTCCGGCGTACGGATAGCTCTCGCCGGCGACCGCGTCGTAGGTCCCGCGGCGCTGGAACTCCATCGCGTACTGGATCATCGCCGCCGACAGCGTGATCGTCGTGCCCTCGGACTTGGCGATCCCGGCCGGGTTGAGCACCACCGCCTCGCCATCGTCGACCGACGCCACCGCGGCGCCGGCGCGCGAGGTCGACACCGCGCCGGCTCCCGGCAGCAGCAGCCCGCCCGCGGCCGACAGCCGCGGCAGCGCCGCGAGCGCTGCGATCCCCATCACACCGGCAGCGAATCCTCGTCGGCGAATCATCATGTCGAGCGCGAAGCTACCCCGGCCTTGCGACGCTCCACCAGCCCAATGTGGGTCAAGAGGATCGCCACTGCCGCCGGTGTCACGCCGCTGATCCGCGACGCCTGTCCGACCGAGCGCGGCCGGATCGCCTCGAGCTTCTCGACCACCTCGTTCGACAGCCCGGGGATGTCGCGGAACACCATCGTGCTCGGCAGCACGACCGCGTCGGCGCGCGCGACCTTGGCGGCCTCGACCTCCTGGCGCCGCAGGTAGCCCTCGTAGCACAGCTCGATCTCGAGCCGCTCGAGCGCGGCCGGGCTGGCATCGCTCGCCGCGAGCCCGCCGGCGGCGGCGATCTGCTCGACCGCGCGCCAGTCGAGCTCGGGCCGGCGCAACAGCTCGGCGAGCGTGGCGCGGCGGCCGACCACCGGCGACGAGCCAAACCTCGCCAGCTGTGCATTGACCGCGTCCGAGCCGACGACCGAGGCCCGCATCGCGCGGTCGTGGGCGGCGGCGAGCTCGCGCTGCCAGGCCTCGAACGCGCGCCAGCGGTCATCGTCGATCAGGCCGAGCCGCCGGCCGACCGGCATCAGGCGATCGACGGTGTTGTCCTCGCGCAGCAGCAGCCGGAACTCGGCGCGCGACGTCATCATCCGGTACGGCTCGGTCGTGCCGCGCGTGGTCAGGTCGTCGACCAGGACGCCGGCGTACGCCTGGTCGCGGCGCAGGATCAGCGGCTCGCGATCGCCGGGGCCGAAGCCGAGCGCGAGCGCGGCGTTGATCCCGGCGAGCAGGCCCTGCACCGCCGCCTCCTCGTAGCCCGACGTGCCGTTGATCTGCCCGGCGTGGTACAGGCCGGCGACCCGGCGGGTCTCGAGCGTCGGCAGCACCTCGCGCGGATCGATGAAGTCGTACTCGACCGCGTAGCCCGGCCGGGTCATCTCGGCGCGCTCGAGGCCGGGGATCGTGCGCAGGAACGCGAGCTGGACGTCGAACGGCAGCGACGTCGAGATCCCGTTGGGGTAGACCTCGCCGGTCCCTTCGAGCCCGACCTCGACGCCCTCGGGCTCGAGGTAGATCTGATGGCGCGCCTTGTCCGCAAACCGGACGACCTTGTCCTCGATGCTCGGGCAGTAGCGCGGGCCCCGGCCCTGGATGTCCTTGCGGTACAGCGGCGAGCGCGGCAGGCCATCGCGGATGATCGCGTGGGTGCGCTCGGTGGTGTACGTGATCCAGCACGGCACCTGGGGCAGCGGTGGCCGCGTCCGCCCGGCCCAGCGGAACATCGGCGGCGGATCGTCGCCGGGCTGGACCTCGAGGCTCTGAACGTCGAGCGTCCGCCGGTCGAGCCGGCACGGCGTGCCGGTCTTGAGCCGGGCGAGCGGAAACCCGAGCGTGTCGAGCGAGTGCGACAGGCTGATCGCCGGGGCCTCGCCGGCGCGTCCGCCGGCCGCGCGCGCCTCACCGACGAAGATCGCGCCGCGCAGGAACGTGCCGGTGGTCAATATCACGCAGCTCGCGCGGTACCGGACGCCGATCGACGTGGTGACCCCGACCACGCGCGGGCGGGCGCCCGGGCCATCGTCGACGTGGAGCTGCGCGACCTCGCCCTGGCGCAGCGCGAGCCGCTCGGTGCGCTCGAGCCGCATCCGCATCTCGTCGCGGTAGCGCCGCTTGTCGGCCTGCGCGCGGGTCGACCGCACCGCCGGGCCCTTCGATGCATTGAGCCGGCGAAACTGGATCCCGGTCTCGTCGATCACGCTCGCCATGTCGCCGCCGAGGGCGTCGATCTCCTTGACCAGGTGGCCCTTGGCGACCCCGCCGATCGCCGGGTTGCACGACATCTGCGCCACCATCTCGAGGCTGCCGGTCAGGACCAGCACCCGCGCGCCGATCCGCGCCGCGGCCAGCGCCGCCTCGCAGCCGGCGTGGCCAGCGCCGACGACGATCACGTCGTAGCTATCGGGGTACTCGTAGGTCATGGCGCCGGGCCGAGCCAGGATCGCGACTGTGTGGCATGGCGATCGGCGATGTCACGGGGTTTTGTCGCCGCCCCCCGGCTCCGGACCCGGCTCCGGCTCCGGCTCCGGCTCTGGCTCGCCGCCGGGCCCGCGCCGCCCGCCGCCCTCGCCGCAGGTGTCGTCGCCGTGCCGCTTCCACGCGGGGAACCGGTAGATGTCGAGCGTCAGCCGCAGCACCAGCTCGCTGGGATGGAGCTGATCGGGCGCCTTGCCGTGGTCCCAGGTGATGCCCTTGACCTTGGTCGTGCCGCAGCGATCGAACAGGTTGTGCTTGACGCCCCGGTACCGCGCCTTGCCGGCCTCGAGGTCCTCGAACGAGCACACCCCCGGCACACCGCAGCTGAACGCGAACGTGTCGTACCAGCTCTTGGTCCGGGTCCCGAGCTCGTGGATCTCGAGCCCGGCGGACACGCCGTCGGGGTTGGACGCGCGGAGCTCGACCTGCTGCGTCCCGGTCGTCAGGTCGACGTAGAAGCACGCGTCGGCGCGCTCGGGGCTCTTGTACAGCACCGTCGTGCCGTTGATCGTCAGCCACAGGTCCTGCGCCGAGCTCAGCCGGATCTCGTAGCGCTTGCGGTCCCCGGTCTCGGGGACGCCGACCCCGGCGTCGCCTGGCGCGTCGCCGCGGCAGGTGCAGTGGTTGTCCTGGCACAGCCCTCCGGCCAGCACCGCGTGGGTGTCCCTGGGCGGCGGCGGGCCGATCGCGATCTGCGGCCGCGACGCGGCCGAGCACGCGGCGATCGCGGCCAGAACGCCGGCGGCCGCCGCGCCGCGCCACCTCCCGTGCGGCGGACCGCCGGGGCACGACCCGACCGAGCGGACCTCGCGAGCCTGGGGTACAACGTCGGAACGCATGCCTTCTTATCGCACGAGGCAACGCCCGGCCGCGTCCGCGGGTCCAAGCGGGGCCGTAGATCCGTTGATCCCTTCTGTCCGGCCGGTGTATCACCCGGACCGCTCCCGGCAAATCCTCATGATCTCGAACAAAATTCTGCTCGTGATCGCAGTCGCCACCGGCGCTGCGGCAGCGGCCGCCTGTGGCGGCAAGTCCGGCGCCGGCGCGGTCGACTACTCGGTCTCGGCGCAGAAGAACTACGAGAAGGGCCTCAAGGAGCTCGAGGACAAGGACTGGCTCGCGGCCTCGAAGTACTTCCAGTTCATCAAGTCGCGGTTCCCGTACTCGAAGTACGCCGTGCTCGCCGAGCTCCGGCTCGCCGACGCCCAGTTCGGCGCCGAGCAGTACCTCGAGTCGATCGACAGCTACCGGCTGTTCATCAAGTTCCACCCGACCCACGACATGGTCGCCAACGGCTACTGCTCGTTCCGGATCGGCGAGGGCTACTTCCGCCAGCTGTCCGGCGACTTCTGGATGTTCCCGCCGTCGTCGGAGAAGGACCAGTCCTCGACCGAGGACGCGGCCAACGAGCTCAAGACCTTCCTCGACAAGTACCCCGACTCGCCGTACCGTCCCAAGGCCAAGGAGATCGTCTCCAAGGTCGGCAAGCGCCTCGCCGACCACGAGTGGTACGTCGCGCGGTTCTACTGGGATCGCGGCAAGCCGCTGGGCACCGTGATCCGGCTGCGCCGGCTGCTCGAGCGCTACCGCGGCGTCGGCTACGACGAGGACGCGCTGTGGCTGCTCGGCCGCGCCTACGTCGCCGTCGCCATGCCCGACCGCGCCCGCGGCGTGTGGACCGAGCTGGTCGACAAGTACCCCAGGAGCTCGCACGCCGGCGACGCCAAGTCCGCGCTGTCGAGCCTCCACGCCGACGCCCGCACCCCGTCCGCGCCCGTCCCCGGCGCCGGTGGCGCGGCGCCCGCGCCCAAGGCTCCGCCGAGGTCGGCGCCCGCCGAGTCCGCCACGCCGCCGCCGGTGCCCGGCACCACGCCGCCGTCGGCCGCCCCGCCCGGCAGCCCGAACGCCGCGCCGGTCCAGCCCAAGTAAGCCTCGGCAGCGGCGGTTCGCCGGGCGCTCGCTACCCGACTCGACCGCCCTGCCCCGCGGCAGCTGACCCGCGGGCGCGCCGGTCGGCGTGACCAACGTCACCACCGCGCTATTCGTGGTCGTGGCGTCGCGCGCCGGGCTGCCGGTCGCGACGACGCATGTCTCCACCAGCGCGATGTTCGGGATCGCGAAGACCGTGTTCCAGATCGTCGTGGCCTGGCTCACCACGCTGCCGGCCCGTGCGCTCGTCGGAGCGGTCGCCTGCTGGATCCTGGCGCGATGAAGCCACGGCCGGCTCGACCGGGGCCGAGCCGCGATTCGGCAGCACCAGGGTGAAGGTCGCGCCGCAACCGGGTCCGTCGCTCTCGGCGGTCAGGCTTCCGCCGGCCGAGGTCGCGGAGTTGGCGGACTTGTGGAGGTTCACGCCCCGGCCGTCCGGCCGGCCGAGCCCGCCGCGGAAGATCCGGGCGAGGTCCTCGCTCGCGATGCCGATGCCGTTGTCGACGACCTGAAACACCACCGCGTCGGCGGCCTCCTGGAGGTGGATCCGGATCCGCTTGTGCTCCACCGGCGCGGACTCGAGCGCGTCCAGCGCATTGCCGAGCAGCTCGGCCAGGATGTTCAGGGCCCTGTGCTTGTCGACCCGGGCGCCGGGCAGCGCGTGGCAGTCGGTCGAGATCGCGATGTCGTGGTGCGCGCGGCGCCCGGCGATCGCCGCCACGACCTCGTCGAGCACCACGCGCGGGGCCTCGAGGATGGCGGCGCCCTTGTCCTCGGTCGTGGCGTGGAGGTCGTGGATCGCGGCGAGGATGCTGTCGACGTGGGTGCGAAGCTCGACCAGCTCCCCGCGCATCGCGTCCTGCTCGCGGGTCAACGCCGCTCGCAGGGTCGACAGCATCTCGGGGAGCTTCATGCCGCGCGCGTCGCGGGTGAGGAACTCGATCAGGTGGTCCTTGTGGTCGTCGAGCAGAGCGGTCACGCGGCCCAGCGTCTTGAGCTTCGAGCTCGCGAGCTGGCTCTCGATCAGCTGCGCCGAGACGTTGACGCTGTTGAGCGCGTTGCCGAGGTTGTGCAGGACCTCGACCGCGACATCCGCCATCCCGGCCTTGCGCGCGCTCTCGATCAGCTGGTGCTGCGCCGCACGCAGCGCGCGCGTGCGGTCCTCGACGCGCGCCTCGAGCTCGCGGTTCAACGTCGACAGGTCGTCGTACAGGGTGGCGTTGTCGAGCGAGATCGCCGCCTGCGCGACCAGCGCCTGGGTCAGGCGAACCAGCTGCGGCGTGAACGCGCCGGCGACCATGCGGTTCTCGAGCACCACGAACCCCATGACCTCGCCCTTGCGGCGGATCGGGATGCCGGCGATCGAGCGGCAGCGGCTCGCGATCACGAACGGATCCGTCGCGTACCCCGGGTCGTTGGTCGCGTCGGCGACGACCTGCGGCCGGCCCGACCGCCGCACGACCCGCAC
Organism: Kofleriaceae bacterium; assembly: GCA_036403075.1. Classification (GTDB taxonomy): domain Bacteria; phylum Myxococcota_A; class Polyangia; order Haliangiales; family Haliangiaceae; genus JABFXX01. The sequence goes on along the minus strand of DASWRS010000610.1, from coordinate 16,964 downwards.
GACCGACCTGGGCAGCGCGGCGTACCGCTCCGCCGGCACCGCGATGTCGCGATAGCTCCCGCCGTGGAGCTCTCCGTAGACGGTCTCGACGCCGCTGGCCGCACGCAGCACGAACACCACGCGCTCGGCGCCGGCGTTCTGCGCGATCCCGGTCAGCACCGCACGCACGACCCCCGAGCCGCTGAGCTGCGTGGTGATGTCCTGGGACACCTTCAGGACCGTCATGAGGTCGAGCTGCTCGTTGACCGGTTGCCAGCCGCCTGCCCCGGCGATCTCGGTCCCGGCCAGCGTTGCATGCATGGTCGTGGGCAGCGCGGTGACTCGGCTGATCGTCCGGTGGTCGTCGCCGCGGGTCAGCTCCCGGACCCGCACCGCGGGGTGGCTGTGCTCGAGCTCGAGCACCTTGGTGACGTGCGCCCAGCGGCGATAGGCGATCACCGCCTCGCGGTAGAACAGCGCGGCCTCGTCGACATAGCCCGCGTCCTCGAGCATCTCCGCCCGCTGCTCGTTGGCATAGGCGACGATCGGCGTGAGATCGCGGGCGCGGGCCTCGCGCGCGGCGCGGGCGAACCACCCGGCCGCGCGATCGAGATCGCCGTCGACCCGCGCGAGCTGCGCCTCGAGCACGGCGATCGCCGGGTCGTTGTTGGTGGCCCCGGTCTCGCGCTTCAGCATGCGGAACGTCGCGAGGATGCGCTCGACGTCGGCCCGGCGCTCCGGCTTGCCGCACCTCGCGTCCTTGGCGGCGAACAGACCGTCGAGCAGCCACAGCGTCATGCGGTGGGGCTGCGCGAAGTTGGTCTGCGGAAACCGGTCGCGGATCTCGTCGAGCCACGCCCGCACCTGGGCCTCGTGCCCGACCACCGCCAGCGCGAGGCCGAGGTTGACCATCGCGTTGTTGCGCATCGACCCGGCGGTGAGCGGCACCCGGGTCACCCGGTCGAGGTCGTCGCCGAGGATCGGCTCGCCGCGCGTCAGCTTGCCGGCGATGTGGACGATGTTGGACGCGTTGGCCGCGACGCCGCCGTCGCCGCGCAGGAACGGCCCCCAGGCCTCGACCGCCGCGACCACGCGATCCAGGGGCGTGCCGATGAGGTTCAGCATCGTGAGCGATGCCGAGGCGCACAGCGCCGCGAACACCGTGTCGCCGGCCTCGACGCCCAGCCGGATCGCGGACGACAGCTTCGCGGCGGAGTCCTGCCATGGCCCGAACCACGGGCTGACCATGTAATGGAACACGACCGACGTGCGCGCCGCGAGCTCCGGCGTCGGCCGCGCCCGGTCGAGCGCGTCGCACGCTTCATAGATCCCGCGCGCAGCCGCATAGTCGCCGCGCAGGGCGTGCAGGACGGCGGCGTGGACCGCGAGGAACCCGGCCATGTTGCGGACGTGCCCGTGCTTGAGGATGAAGCCGATCGCGGTCTCGGCGATCAGCACGTAGAGCCCCATGCGCCCGGTGAACAGCACCGGCAGGGTCAGGGTCCCGAGGAGCTGCAGGGTGGCCACGGCGCGGGGATCGGTCGCGTCCGGCCGGTTGATGTGGTCCTCGGCGGTCAGCCGGGCGAGGTAGCGCTGATTCAACCGCAGCGCGGCGAGCGGCCGCAGCGGCGGCGGGTTCGCCGGCAGCCGGATCCCCAGCCGCTCGAGCCCTTCGAGCCCGATCTCGACGGCGCGCGCGCGATCCATCACCATCGCGTGGTTGTCGCACCAGCTCGTGTAGGCGTGCCCGAGCTGGTCGGGGGCCAGATCGCGTTGGGCAAGCGCTTGAAACTGCTCGCCGGCCTCGGCGTTCCTGCCGAGCACCATGAGCGAGCGGGCGCGCCCGAGCTCGATCCGGAACATCAGCCCGTGGTGGTGCAGCCACGGGTCGTCGACCGAGGCCAGCAGGGCAGCGGCGCCGGTGAACAGCGCGGCGGCGACCTCGTAGGCGCTCGACGCCGCGACGTACCGGGCGGCGATCACGTGGTGCTCGGCCGCCCGGACCCGGTCTGCGCCGTCGAGCTCGACCGTGCCACGGCTAAGCGCCATGGCGATGCGCAGCGCACCGGCGCCGGTCGGCGCGGATCCGCTCGTTGCGAGCAGGTGGGCACCGAGCCGCCCGCGCATCCGCGCCACCTCGTCGACGGCGACCGCGGCCAGCGCGGTCCCGGCGATGACCGGGTGTGCGGCGCGGTAGCCGCCCGCGGTCTCGGCGACCAGGCATTCGCGCACGAGCGCGGCCAGGTGTCGGGTCGCGGTGGCCGGGTCGAGCTCGAGCATGGCGGCGATCGCGAGCGCATCGATCGGATCTTCGCTGCACGCCGTGGCGGCGAGCGTGCGCCGGGTGTGGCGGTCGAGCTCGGCGATCCGCTGCGACGCCAGCGTGCCCAGGGTCGGCGGCGACGCCGCCGCGCGCACCGCGTCCAGCGACCAGGTATAGGCACCGTCCCGGCGCTCGATGACGCCGGTCTCGATCAGGTGCTCGAGCAGCCGCATGAACATCAGCGGATTGCCGGCCGACTTGACGTGCAGCGCCCGGCCGATCTCGGACGCGCGCTCGAGATCGCAGTCGAGCGTGGCGGCGGCCCACGCGGTCATCGCCTCGGCGGGCAGGGGCGCGAGCTCGATCGACACGGCGCCCGTACGGTCCTGCAGGGCACCGAACGCCTCCGGCTCGTGCGCCATGACCACGACCAGCACCCGGCACCTCGCCGGGTGGCTCAGGATGGCCTCGACCACGCTCGCCGACGCGGGATCGGCGTGCTCGAAGCCGCGCAGCGCGAGCACGAACGGGGCCGCGTCCCCGAGCGCGCTGGCGAGGCCACGGAACCCGTGGTGTAGCCGCGCGCGCGTCGCTCCGAGGTCGAGCTCGACGAGCTCCGGCTGCGGGCCGAACACGTCGCCCAGCTGCGGAACGACGTCGACGACGACCTGGCCAGCCCGGCCGACGGTGGCGGCGAACTGCCAGCGCAGCGCCGCGACGCGGTCCTCGTCGAGCACGAGCAGCTGATCGGCGAGCGAGCCCAGGGCATCGCACAGCCCCGACAGCGGCCGCTCGTCGCCCGAGCTCCACCCGCCCAGCGCCAGCGGGCTATCGAGCGCGACGTTGCGGAGCAGCGCCCGCACCAGCTCGCTGCGACCCGAGCCTTCGCGGCCCGAGAGCAGCACGAGCGTCGGCGCGCCGGTCTCCGCGCGCGCGAACGCCCGCTCGAGCGCCCGCATCTCGTCGCCCCGCCCGAACAGCCGCGGCGGAAACCGCGGCCGCTGCAGGTCCGAGTGCCCGAGCTCGAAGCCGGCGATCCGCCCGTCGGGCGCGATCGTCGCGAGGCAACGCTCCAGATCGGCGGCCAGGCCGCGCGCCGACTGGTAGCGCTCGTCCGGCAGCTTGGCCAGGAGCTTCATCACGATGTCGCTCACCACCGGCGGGATAGACGGCACGAGGTGATGCGGCGGTTCGGGGGTCCGCGACAGGTGCGCGGCCACGATGTCGAGCAGGTCCTGGTCGGCAAACGGCAGCGCGCCGGTCAAGAGCTCGTAGAGCGTGATCCCGAGCGAGTACAGGTCCGAGCGAACGTCGCAGCCCTCGCTGCTGCGGCCGGTGTGCTCCGGCGATATGTACGCCGGCGTGCCGACCAGGTCCCCGACCGGCAGGGCGCGCGCGTTGACCGGCAGCTCCGCCGCGATGCCGAAGTCGCAGAGCGTGATGGCGTCGGTCTCGGCGTCGTACAGGATGTTCGCCGGCTTGATGTCGCGGTGCACGACGCGCGCCGCGTGGACCTGCGCGCAGGCCTGCGCCATCTGGATCGCGACCCGGAGCGCGCGCGGCAGCGTGAACCGACCCGGGCGCAGCGCATCGGCCAGGCTGCTCGAGCCGTAGCGGTGCTCGACCAGCACCGGGCCGTCGCCGCCGTCGAACAGCCCGAGCGCAACCACGACCCTGCCACCGACCACCTTCTGCAGCATCAGGTGCTCGTGGGTGAGGTTGCGGCGAGCATCCCGGACGAACTTGCCGACGACGGCCATGCCATCCGAATCGCGGACGCCGCCGTACACCAGGGTCGACGTGCCTTCGTAGACCAGCGTGTCAAACGAGAAATCGCCGACTCTCACCCCAGGCGAATCGGCCAACGATCCGAAATCTTGAGCCGCGCGCGCGGTCAGCCTCGGCCGCGGCGGGGCCGCGTGATCGGGCGGGCCCGAGGCCCGGCGCGCACCGCGGGGCCACCGGGGCTGCGGCGCGGCGCGGCGATCGCCGGCTCCGCGGCGTCGGTCCCCGCCTTGCGCGCGCGATACGCGGCGACCGCGGCCCGGTTGCCGCAGCTGCCTTCACAGTACCGCTTCGACCGGTTCTTCGATAGATCGACCACCACGTCGTCGCACCCGGGGAGCTCGCAGATCCGGAGCCGGCTCAGCTCCTTGGTCCGCACGACCTCGAGGACCGCCATCGCGGCGTCGACCGCCATCCGGCTCGCGAGCGGCGCATCGCTCGGCGTCGCGTGCAGGTGGTAGTCCCAGCCGTCGTGCTTGACCAGCTGCGGCAGCGCGTGGCCGTCGCGCAGCAGCCGGTTGACGATCTCGACGACCCGGTCCTCGTCGGCCTCCCAGATCTCGCGGAGCCGCGGCCTGAGCGCGCGCACCGCGCGGAGCTCGGCCTCGTCGCGATCTCGCCGGCCGGTCCACCCCCAGGTCCGGACGAACGCGTCGAGCGCGGCGATGTCGGGCAGCCCCTCGCCGTCCGCGCGGGCGGTGTTGATCAGCGCGGCGGCCTCGATCAGACCGTGCTCGGTGTCATGAGCAAAAATCACCTTGACTCCTGTCAGGGTTGGAGGGTACGGTCATGAGCATAAGGCAGTTTTACCCATGACGACATCCGATGCACGCACTCTCACCCTCCGCCCCGCCGCGTCCCGGTCCGGCGCAGGCCTCGGCCTCGCGCTGCTGTCCGCGGCGAGCTTCAGCACGGCCGGGTCGTTCGCCCGCTCGCTGGCCGTCGCCGGCTGGTCGCCGGGGGCCGCGGTCGTCGCCCGCGTCGGCGTCGCCGCCGTGATGCTCGCCGTCCCGGCGTTGGTCGCGATGCGTGGCCGGTGGGGTTCGCTGCGCAAGACCGGCATGATGGTCGTGCTCTACGGGCTGGTCGCGGTCGCCGGCGGTCAGGTCTGCTTCTTCAACGCGCTCGAGCACCTGTCGGTCGGCGTCGCGCTCCTGCTCGAGTACCTCGGCACGGTCCTGGTCGTCGCCTGGATGTGGCTTCGCCACGGTCACCAGCCGCACCGCCTGACCGTGATCGGCTCGGCGGTCGCGCTGCTCGGCCTGGCGCTCGTGCTCGACATCACCGGCATCACAGGCGCCGGCACAGGCGCCAACCACCTCGACGTGGTCGGCGTGCTGTGGGCGCTCGGCGGCGCGATCGGCCTGGCCGGGTACTTCGTGCTGTCGGGTAGCGACGACGGCCACGCCGACGCCGAGATCCCGCCGGTCGCGCTCGCCAGCGCGGGCATGATCGTCGGTGCGGTCGCGCTGTTCGGGCTCGGCGGGCTCGGCGCGCTGCCGATGCGCGCCCGGTTCACCGCCGTCGAGCTCGCTGGTCACCAGGTCAGCTGGGTCGTGCCCGTCGTCGGCCTGTCGCTGCTCGCGGCGGCGATCGCCTACGTCGCCGGCATCGGCGCGACCCGCCGGCTCGGGCCCAGGCTGGCCTCGTTCGTCGGCCTCACCGAGGTGATCTTCGCCGTGCTGTTCGCGTGGCTGTTCCTCGGCGAGCTGCCGACCGCCGTGCAGCTGCTCGGCGGCCTCCTGATCCTCGCCGGCGTCGCGCTGGTCCGCATGGACGAGGGCCGCCCGGACCCGGCCGGCGGGCTGGTCGTCCAGCCGGCCACCTGATCGCGCCCGACGGTCAGGCTCCCGCCGGCAGGCCGCGCGCGGCCGACCTGGCGTAGGGTCGGGGCATGCCATTCGCGACCGCGACCGATGGGGCCCGCCTTGCGTACCAGGTGCACGGGGCCGGACCGCCGCTGCTGCTGGTGTCGGGCCAGGCCAGCGACCACACGATCTGGGACCCGGTGTGCGATGCGTTCGCCGACCGCTACCGCGTGGTGACGTTCGACCACCGCGGCACCGGCGACAGCGACAAGCCGGAGGCGCCGCCGTACTCGACGCGCGGCTTCGCCGCGGATGCGATCGCGGTGCTCGACGACCTGAGGATCGCCCGCGCGCACGCCTACGGCATGTCGATGGGGGGCCGGGTCTGCCAGTGGCTCGGGGTGGCGTATCCCGAGCGCCTCGGGGGGCTGATCCTGGGCTGCACGACGCCGGGGAACGCGCACGGCGTGCGGCGGCCGCCCCACGTCGATCCGGTGCTGATGAGCGGCGACCCCGAGCGCATGTTGCCGTTCCTGGCGTCGCTCGACTGGGCGGCCGCGAACGCCGGGTTCCTCGCGGCGCGCAACGCGTGGGCGCTGGCGCATCCGGTGCCGCCGCACGCGCGGCAGCTGCACTACCTGGCCAGCGAGGGCCACGACGTGTGGGATCAGCTGCCGAAGATCACGGCGCCGACACTGGTGATCCACGGCAGCGACGACGAGATGAACGTCGCGGCCAACGCGCCGCTGCTCGCCGAGCGGATCCCCGGCGCCGAGCTCCACATCATCCCCGGCGCGCGCCACGTGTACTTCTGGGACCACGGCGACGAGGCCAACCGGGTGGTCGGCGCGTTCCTCGAGCGCCACCCGCTGTAGCGGCGGCGGCCGCGGGCTACTTCTCGGGCTTGTCGGCGGGCTTGTCGGCGCGCCTGACGTCGGGCGGCATCTGCAACACGACGACGAGGTCGTTGATCCGCCTGGCGAGCGCGTCGCCGACGGCGCCCTCGCCGTCCTCGACCACCGGGTGGACCGAGACCGCGCCGGCGATGCCGCGGCGCTTGATCCGGTGGACGATCGCCGAGTCGTGGCAGTGGCCGTTGCCGGCGAGCAGGATCAGGTGGCCGCCCGGGTTGGCGGCGAGCCACTTCGCGCCGGTGTCGGCCATGGTCTCGTCCCAGATCACCTGGACGGTGTAGACCCGATCGGCGCTCGGCATCCCGCCGGGTTCGTCGTCGCCACCATGCCGCGGCTCGATCGGGGCCGCGGGCGGGGCCGCGGGCGGCGCCGCGGGCTGGTCGTGATCGCCCTCGGGCGGCTTCTGGGCGTGCGCCGAGGTCCCGCCCATGTCCTCCATGATGCTGTCGAACCACGCGCGGTGGGCGCGGTCGTCGAGCACGAGCTCGGGCAGCTGGGCCTTGTCGTCGGCGGCCAGCGACTCGAGGCCGTGGTGGCTGACCTTCTTGGTCAGCTCGCGCGCGGCGTTGGCGGCCAGGAGCCGGCCGCCGGCGCCGACGACCGCGTCGATCGTCGGGCCGTAGAACCCGTAGTCGTAGCTCCAGCGCTCCTCGTAGCCGGTGCGCGAGCGCAGCTGCGCGGCGTCGATCCGCCGGGCGGCGTACTCGTCGAGCACGGCCTGGAACGGGCGCTGAAACATCTCCATCGCGAGCGCGAGCCGGGTACCGGGCGGCAGCCGCCGGATCAGCTCGCGCACGATGTGGAGCTGCATCCAGTGGTGGTGCGGGTTGGTATGATCCTCGCCGACGCACACGGCGCGGGCCGCCACCAGCCGGGTCCAGAACGCGGGCTCGTCAATCGACGTGCCGGTGTGCCCGTCGACGATCTGGTACGGCAGCGCCGCGGCCTCGATGCCGCGCCTCGCCGCGCCCGGATGCTCGGCCGCGGCCCCGCCGTAGCGACCGCCGCAGCCGAGCGCCGCCGCGGCGAGGACGGAAACCGCCGCGCGGCGGAGCGATGCTGGCATCGGGCGATGGTACACCGCAGGTCGTGACCCTGCCCTACCTCACTTCGGAGCTCGCCGGCACCGGTGGGACGTTGCGCACGCAGGCCGACGACTTCGTGGTCGACGAGGAGCTGCCCTACGCGCCGTCGGGTGCGGGAGATCACGTGTTCGTGCGGATCGAGAAGCGCGGACTGACCACGATCGACGCGGCGCGGGCGCTGGCGCGCGCGCTCGACGTGCGCGATCGCGACATCGGCATCGCCGGCATGAAGGATCGCCACGCGGTGACCCGGCAATGGCTGTCGCTGCCGCCGCCGGTCGCGCCCGAGCAGGCGCTCGCCGTCGCGCTGCCCGAAGCCCTCGCTCCCGCGCTGCGCGTGCTCGAGGCGCATCGCCATCCCCACAAGCTGCGCACCGGCCACGTCCGGGCCAACCGCTTCGTGCTGCGGGTCCGCGGCGTCGATGCCGGCGCGGCCGAGCGGGCGCGCGCGGTGCTCGCGGCGCTGTCGCAGCCGCCCGGCGCGCCGAACTGGTACGGCGAGCAGCGGTTCGGCAGGGACGGCGACAACGCCGAGCGCGGCAAGGCGCTGGTCACCGGCGCCCGTGCGCCGGGCCGCGATCGCCGGCCCGATCGCCGGCTCGATCGGCTGATGGTCTCGGCGCTGCAATCGCAGCTGTTCAACCACTGGCTCACCGCCCGGCTCGGTGACGGGCTGTACCGCCGCGTGATCGCGGGCGACGTGCTGCACAAGCGCGGCGGCGGCATGTTCGTGTGCGAGGATCCGGCGACCGACCAGGCGCGGCTCGACGCCGGCGAGCTCGTCGTCACCGGCCCGATGTTCGGCGAGCGCATGCGCTGGCCCGCCGAGGCCAGCCCGGCGTTCGAGCGCGAGGCCGAGATCCTCGCGGCGGCCGGGCTCGAGCGCGGCGCGTTCGCCGCGGTGCGCGCGCTCGCCGAGGGCACGCGGCGCGACGCCGCGATCGAGGTCCGCGATGCGGTGGTCGTCCCCGTGGACGGTTCGACCCTCGAGGTTGCGTTCACGTTGCCCGGCGGCGCCTACGCGACCGCCGTCATGCGCGAGGTCATGAAGGACGGCCAGCGGGTCGACGCCGACCCTGAAGCGGCGTAACACTTTTGGCGTGAACCTCTCGAGCGCGTTCGTCGACTTCGCGCAACTCGGCGCCAACTGGGTGCTGTGGCTGCTGATCGTCCTGTCGGTGGTGTCGGTCGGGGTGATGATCGATCGCGCCCTGTGGCTGCGCCGCCGCGACACCGATCCCGAGCGGTTCACCCGCGAGCTCAAGGGCGCGTTCGAGCGCGACGAGATCGATCGGCTGCAGGCCAAGTACATGGATCATCCGGCGATCCCGATCCAGGTCGGGTTGCGCGGGCTGTCGGTGCGCAGCCAGGGCGCCGAGGCGGTCGCCGAGGCGATGAACGGCGAGAAGGCGCGCTGGCGCCGCGCCGCGGACCGCGGCCTGATCGTGCTCGGCACGCTGGGCAACAACGTGCCGTTCGTCGGCCTGTTCGGCACCGTGCTCGGCGTGATCAACGCGTTTCAGCACCTCGCGATGAAGGCGGCCAACGCCGAGCAGGAGACCCTGTCGAACATCGCCGAGGCGCTGAGCGCGACGGCGATCGGCCTCATGGTCGCGATCCCCGCGGTGATCGCGTTCAACTTCTTCGGCCGCCGGGTCCGCGTCATGATGGGCGGCGCCGACGAGGTCGCCCACGCCGTGCTGTCGCTGGTCCACGGCGCCGAGCGCAGCGCGGCGGTCGCGGCCGCAGCCGGGGCCGCAGCCGGGGCCGCAAAAGAGGCGGGCCATGGCGGGAGGTAGCCTGTATCAGGACGACGACAGCTCCGGCGCGATCACCGACATCAACGTCACGCCGTTCGTCGACGTCGTGCTCGTGCTGCTCGTCGTGTTCATCGTCACCGCCAAGCTGATCGTCGCGCGCGGCGTCGAGATCGACAAGCCCAAGGCCGCGACCGGCGGCGACGTCCAGAGCACGCTGCGGGTGTCGGTCGACAAGGACGGCCACCTGTTCGTCAACGGCAACCCGTACACGAGCGACGCCGCGGCGGTCGGCCGGATCAAGGAGATCGCCGCCGCATCGTCGAAGCCCAAGGCCATCATCGCCGGAGATCGTAAGACGGCCTACGACGGCGTGATGCATGCCATCGACCTGGTCCAGCAGGCGGGCGTGACCGCGATCGCGCTCGAGAACGAGCGCCCGTAACCGTTCTTGCTACCCTCGTGGCAGTGCGCTGGGACTCGCCGTTCGTGCTCGCCACCGCCGGCACGCTCGCGCTCCACCTGGTCATCGTCACCGCGAGCGATGCCATCGTGGTGACCCACCCACCGCGGCCGTACGTCGCCCCGCCGCACATCGAGCTGGTCGAGGTCGAGGTGCCGCCGGTGATGAAGCCCCCGCCGCCGCCACCCCCGGAGCCCGAGCCCGAGCGGCCGGCCCCGGTCGAACCGGCGCGCCCGGCGCCCCGCGCCGCTGCGATCCGCGCCCCCACCCCCGCTCGGGCGCCCGAGCCGCCGCCGGCGCCGAACGAGGCCCCGAACGAGCCGCCGGCCGCGGCGGGCGGTGAGCAGGTGGTCCACATGGACGACGTCGCGCCGTCGGCGACCGGGGTCGGGGTCGCGGTCGGCAAGCCGGTGACCGGGCGGATCGGGCGGGGCGGCAGCGGCGGGGGAACCGGGGCCGGCTCGGGCGAAGGCTCGGCCGAGATCGCCAGGCCGGTCTCGGTGGCGACGATCAAGACCCGCGCGATGCCCCGGGGCGACTACGCGTTCTTCGACGCCGGCAAGGACTATCCGCCGGAGGCGCGCGCGCTCGGCATCGAGGGCGCGATCCGCGTCCGGCTGGTCGTCGACCCGCACGGCAAGGTCACGCAGCGTGTGCTGCTCAACCACCTCGGCCACGGGCTGGATGAGCTCGCGATGAAGCGCGCCGCCGAGATCGAGTTCGAGCCGGCGGTCGACACCGACGACCACCCGGTGGCCTCGGTCGTGGTCTGGACGTTCAACATGACCCTGCCGAAGTGACCGCGCGGGCCCGGCCGGCCGCCCCGCGCGCCGCCGGCTATCCAGGTCGTACCCGAGACGCGGCGGATTTCCGATGTAGGTACGAGATCGCCCGCTTCCGGCGATGCCCGCGTCGAGCGTAGACTGGACGGTGATGGTGATTTCTCCGCGGCGCGGGCGCGCCGGCGTGGTGCTCGTGGTCGCGATCGCGCTGCCGGCCGCGGCGCACGCACAGCAGAAACCGCCGTTCGACTCGGCGATCGATGTCCAGACCTTCGCGTACGCGGTCGGGCCCAAGACGTTCGTCACCGTCGCGGACGGCGACGTCACCGCGCGCGATCAGCTCGCGGTCGACGCGACGGTCACGTTCCTGACCAAGCCGTTCAAGATCTACGACGTCGATCCGGATCACCCGGACCACGTCACCGGCACGCGGACCACGGTGATCAGCTCGATGACCGAGGCCCAGCTGACCGCGGCCTATGGCGTCACCGATCGGTTCCAGATCGGCGCCAACCTGCCGATCGTGTTCGCGCTCCAGGGCGATGGGCTCATGCCCGAGACCGGCACGGCGGCCCCGGGCGGGCTCAACGTCACCGGGCTCGGCGACCTCAACGTCGAGGCCAAGTACCGGTTGCTGCGCGATCGCAGGTTCCGGGTCAGCGCGATCGGCGGGCTGTCGCTGCCGACCAGCGTCGGCAGCGGCGGCGCGCAGTTCATCGGCGACGACCTGCCGACCGTGCGCGGCAAGCTCGCGGCGCAGCTCGACTCCGGCCGGCTGTCGTTCGGCGTCAACGCCGGCGTGATCCTGCGCAAGCCGCGCACGATCTACGACAGCACGATCGGCCAGCAGCTGGTGTGGGGCGCCGCGGCGGCGGTCCGCATCACCGACCGGCTGTCGCTGATCGCGGAGAGCTACGGCCGCGCCGGCCTGCCCGGCTTCGCGCTCGACGCCAGCCCGCTCGAGGCCGAGGGCGGCCTGCGGTTCTACGCGACCGGCGCGGTCGCGGTGGTCGTCGGCGGCGGCGCCGGCCTGATCAAGGGCATCGGCTCGCCGGAGTCGCGGTTCTTCGTCTCGATCGGCTTTGCCCCCGACGTCCGGGACTCGGATGGCGATGGCATCCCCAACGGCATCGACAAGTGCCCGCTGGTCCCCGAGGACAAGGACGGCTTCCAGGACGAGGACGGCTGCCCCGACGACGACAACGACGGCGACCACCGGCCGGACGCGGTCGACAAGTGCCCCAACGAGGCCGAGGACCTCGATGGCTTCGAGGACGACGACGGCTGCCCCGATCTCGACAACGACAAGGACGGCATCCCCGATCTCCAGGACAAGTGCCCCAACGAGCCCGAGGACGGCAAGCCGCCGTTCCCCAGGGACGGCTGCCCCGTCGGCAAGGGCGCCGCGGCGCCGGCCCCCGAGCCCGAGCCGGAGGTCGACGCGGTCGCCGCGCCTTGCGCCGAGCCCGACCGCGACCACGACGGCATCCCCGACGCCCAGGACCGCTGCCCCGATCAGCCCGAGACTGTCAACGGCGTCGACGATGACGACGGCTGCCCCGACACCGGCGGCCTGTCGGTTGCCCGGGTCGATGGCGATCGCCTCGCGGTCGATCGCGTGCCGTCGCTCGATGCGCACGGCCTGTCGCGCGGCGGCCAGATCATCGTCGACCAGATGGCGCTGACGATGCGCGCGCACGCCGACGTCACGCGCTGGCTGATCGCGATCGGCCTGCCGGCGGTCGCGGACGCGCAGCGGGTCGCCGACGCGGTCAAGGCGCGGCTGGTCGCACGCGGCGTGCCCGCCGAGCGGATCGAGATCCTCGCCGCCGCCGGTGCCCCGCGGATCGGCGGGCTGGTCAAGGAGCGCGCGCAGAACCCGCTCCCCGCGTGCCGCAAGGCGCCCTAACCGTCGCGGCGGCCGTGCAGCACCTTCGGCGGTGCGCCCGGGACGAGCTCGAGCACCTCGATCGGGCCTCCGTAGAGCCGGGCGAGGCCGACGTCGATCCGCCACAGCGCGCCGTCGCAGGCCGAGGTGATGCCGTGGTCCTGCACGGTGTGGCCGACGACCATGCGGCGGACGCCGAGCGCGCCGAGCGCCGCGGTGACCGGCGCGCAGTCGACCGCCGGCGCGCCCGCGGCCCGGGTCCACACCGGGCTGTCGTCGGACGTCAGCGCCGCCGGCGGCGCGGCGGCCTGACCGTCGAGCCAGCACCGCGCGGTCAGGTTGGCGTCGTCGACGCGGCGGACCCAGTCGCCGAGCACGCCGGCGTGCGAGAACACGGTGTCGCCGATGATCGCGATGACGGCGTGCCGGGCGAGCCGCCGGGCGTAGCTGCCGCCCGGGCCGAGCGCGGCGGCCCGGCCGTGCAGCGGGTCGGTGCCCCCGGCGAGCGGCGTGCCACCGGCGACGTCGTCGAAGGCGTGCAGCCCGGCCGGCGTGACGTAGCGGAAGTCGCCGGCCGCGTTCATCAGCTCGTGGTTGCCGAGCAGCATGACGAACCCGCCGCCGGCCCCGGCCGCCTCGGTCTCGAGCCGGCCGACCAGGTCGAGGATGGCGCGCTCGTCGTCGCCGCGATCGAGCACGTCGCCGGTCTGGACCACGACCAGCGCGCCGCCGATCCAGCGATCGCGCTCGTCGATCGCCCCGGCGGTGCGCAGCGCCGCGCGCATCGCGGCGAGGTCGCCGTGCACGTCGCCGAGCGCGACCAGCCGGCCCGGCGCGGGCAGCCGGAGCGGCAACGGCGCGAGCGTGCAGCCCGCGGCGATCGGCGCCGGGGCGCGCGGCGGCGGCGCGGGCGCCTCTTCCCGCGCCCGGCCGCGATCGCAGCCGAGCCCGAGCCCGAAGACGAGCCCCAAGGCGAGACCGCGTGGCGACAGCAACCGACGCATCGCCCGCGAGTGTAAGCCAGGCCCGGTCGCAGCGCGCTCGACTGCCGCGTGCGCGTCCCCCGGGAGGAAGCTCCGCGGCCGGCGCGGCGCGATCGCGATGGCCCGGTCACCGGCCCGCTACCGATCCGGCCCCGGCTGCCGCGGCGTCACTGCCAGTTGGTGACGCGCGGCGCTCCGGGCGTCGGCCGGGGCGAGCTCGCCTTGATCATGCAGTCCGACATCCGCCGGGCGACCTCGGTCGCGCGGTGGAGCGTGGGCTCGTCGAGCCGGGCCGAGAGATGGTCATGGCTCAGCTGCGCGGCCCACGACGTCAGCTCTTCCGTGACCTTGTCCACGCACGCCCGGTCCGCGCAGGCACAGATCTTGTCGGCGAGCTCGCCGTAGCGATCGAGCATCCGCTGCACGCCAGCGGCGCGCTGGTGGCTCGCGGTCCGCTGGCCGACGATGCCCATCACGACCAGCGCGGCCAGCACCGCCATGGCCGCGGATCGCCGCCAGCGCCGCCGCCGCGCCGGGCCGCCCGCAGCGAGATCCGCCATGCGGACGTCGTCGCGCGCGCGCGCCCGGGCCTCCGCCAGGAGCTGCGCGGCCTCGTCGCGCGCACGCGTCCGCTCGGCGAGCTCGGCGTCGAGCGCGCGGTACCTGGCCTCGAGCGCCTCGATGTCGCTGCGATACACCATGCCGATGGTAGACGCGCCGCGCGTGCGGTGGATTGCAAAATCACCGGCCGAGCTAACCCGGTGCAGCGTCTTGCAAAATGCGCCGCGTCACGGCGGCGCGTTGGCGACGAGGCCGACCACGACCGTGATGTTGTCGTCGCCGCCCCGGCTGTTGGCGAGCTCGACCAGCGTCGCCGGCAGCCGGCGGTACCAGGTCATCGCGACGATGCGCTCGAGCTCGCCGTGCTCGACGTAGTTGGTCATGCCGTCCGAGCACAACAGGAAGCAGTCGCCGGCCGAGACCGGCACGCTCCGGGTGTCGGCCTCGATGTCGCGCTCGAACCCGATCGACTTGGTGATCACGTGGCGGAACTTGCTCGACCGGGCCTCGGCCTCGCTGATCGAGCCGGCGCGCAGCTGCTCGGCGATCCACGAGTGGTCCTCGGTCAGCTGGCGCAGCTGGCCATCGCGGAACACGTAGCACCGCGAGTCGCCGGCGTGGACCACGTGCGCGCGGCCGCCGTGGACCAGCATCGCCGTCAGCGTCGTCCCCATGCCGCGCAGCTCGGGCTTGGCCCACGACGCCTCGAAGATCGCCGAGCTCGCGCGCTTGACCACCCCGCGCATCACCTCGAGCGCGGGCGAGAACGCCGGGACGGCGCCGGGCGGCAGGGTCTGCTCGTTGCCGCAGACCGGCCCCAGCTCGCGCCCGGGCACCGGCCGCGAACCCGCCGGCGGCGTCGACGCCTCGTTGAGGTCGTTGATCACCGGCATCTCCTCGGTGGTGCGCACGCTGCCGTGCAGGTCGCTCTGGACCTGCTCGAGCAGCGCCGCATCGAAGTTACCGCGGACTTCGGCGAGCTCGCGCCCGAGGTACTCGACCGCCATCCGGCTCGCCGTGGCGCCGCCCTGGTGGCCGCCCATCCCATCGGCGACCGCCATCACGCCGGTCTCGGGATCGACCAGGTAGCTGTCCTCGTTGCGCTCGCGCTTGCGCCCCGGATCGCTCTGGCCCCACGCCCACAGCCTCACGACGCCGCCGACCCATCGATCATTGATACTCCGCGTTCCGCTCGCTCAGGTTTCCGTCCTCGCAGCGCAGCAGCTTGCCCTTGCCCTCGATCTTGGTCAGCAGGCTGACCGGCCGGGTCCACAGCTTCGCGGTGTTGCGCAAGGTGTCGCGGGCCTGCGCGCCGTCGAGATCGATGCCCTCGTGGATGTGGCGCAGCAGCAACTCGCTGCGGTTCTCGAAGTTGCCATCCTCGACGACGATCACCGGCTGGCCGCGGTTGGTCAGCATGCGGAGGATCTGGTCCTTCACCTTGCGGAACTCGCGGCTCATGATCTCCCAGTTGCCGCTGCGCTCGGAGAACCCGAACGAGTAGAACTTCTGCTCGATGCAGAACTCGAGCGTGAAGAACTCGTCGATGAACGTGATGTCGTTGTAGAGCTTGCGGACCTCGAACAGCCGCTTCT
Organism: Kofleriaceae bacterium; assembly: GCA_036403075.1. Lineage (GTDB taxonomy): Bacteria > Myxococcota_A > Polyangia > Haliangiales > Haliangiaceae > JABFXX01. The sequence continues at coordinate 1,101 of DASWRS010000610.1, read as the reverse complement.
TGCCCAGGCCGGTGCGGCGGTCCCAGTGGCGCTTCTGGTCCATCGAGTCGCACTCGTCCCACTCCTTGCCGTACTGGCCGCGGTTCCAGCGGTCCTCGATGTTGCGGAACAGCTCGACCCCGAGCTTGTACGGGTTGAGCTGGCCCGGCGAGGTCGCCATCACGCCCGAGTTGGCGTCGGCGTAGTCGATGATCTCGGCGGAGGTCAGCGCCTTCTCGGTCAGGATCTTCGAGTGCCAGTACGAGGCCCAGCCCTCGTTCATGATCTTGGTCATCGCCTGCGGCGCAAAGTAGTACGCCTCGTCGCGGACGATCTCGAGCACGTCGGTCTGCCAGTGATCGAGCGGCGCATGCTCGATCAAGAACTGCATCACGTCGCGCTGCGCGTGCTCGGGGAACCGGCGCTTCTGGCGCTTGGCCTCGTCCTCGCGCTTCTTGCGCTGCTTCTCGAGGTACTCGGGCGGGTTGATGAACGACTCCATGTAGCCCTTGGCCCGCATCCGGCCCAGCTTCTCGCGCGGGTCGAGGTCGTCGTCCTCCTCCTCGGGCTTGGGCTTGGGCGCCCGCACGATGTACGCCGACATCGGATCGATCAGGTTCTCGAGCGACAGGCAGGTGTCGATGAAGTCCTCGACGGTGTCCTGGCCGTGGCGTGCCATGTGGCGCCGCACGCGCGCGGCGTGGTTGGCCATGCCGTCGATCATCTTGCGGTTGGTCTTGGAGAAGAAGTAGTTGTTCTTGAAGAAGTCGACGTGGGCGCAGACGTGCGCCATCACCAGCTTCTGATCGACCAGCGAGTTGCCCTCGAGCAGGTAGGCGTATGCCGGGTTGGTGTTGATCACCATCTCGTAGATCTTCGACATCCCCCACTCGTAGCTCTTGGACAGCTGCTCGTAGTCCATGCCGAACCGCCAGTGCGGATAGCGGGTCGGGAAGCCGCCGTACGCCGCGACCTCGTTCATCGTCTTGTAGTCGAGGACCTCGTAGACGATCGGAAAGAAGTCGAGGCCGAAGTTCCGGGCGTGGCCCTCGACCTCCTCCTGGATGTCGTGCAGGTAGGCCGGGAACCGCTTGATCGCGCTCATCGTCAGCGGCCCTTCCC
>DASWRS010000609.1:0-11633 GCA_036403075.1 Kofleriaceae bacterium | reverse complement strand
CGGAGCGGCTCGCGGGCCGCGGCGCAGATCGCGGCGCTGCCGGGGCCGAGGTCGAGGCGCGCGGTGATCCGGAACACCAGCTCGTCGGCGACCAGCGGCGACGGATAATAGCGCTGGTGGGCGCGCAGCTCGTCGACCGTGGCATCGCGCGGGGCCGCGGCGGTGGCGGTCAGCCCCGCGATCGCGACCAGGCCGAGGGCCGCCACGGCGAGCCCGGCCCGCGCGACCCGCGCCGGCACCGCCCACGCCCGGCCCGGCGCGCTGGTGCGCAGCGTGCCCGCGATCACCGCGATCAGCACCAGCGAGTCGGGGGTGAACAGGATCGGCTGCGCGAGGCCGATCACCTGCGAGGTCGCGAGCGCCGCCAGCGCGGCGCCGATCGCCGCGCGCGAGCCCGCGTCGGTTCGCCAGCGCGCGCGGGCGCGGCGCACCAGCGCGCCGGCCGCGAACAGGAACGCCGCAAGCCCGAGCAGCCCGGTCTCGGCGGCGATCCGCACCAGCATCGCGAACGGCGCGGGCGTGCCGTACGAGCCGTCGACGTGGTGATCGGCGGCCGCGTGGGCGTGCTCGTCGAAGGCGTCGTGCCACTGGCCGGGGCCGACCCCGAGCAGCGGGTGATCCTCGACGATCGCGAGCGCGATCGGCAGCTGCACGGCCCGGGTGCGCCCGGTGCCCTCGTCGATCGCGGTGGCGCGCCGCAGCGACGACCAGTAAGGCGCGTCGCCGGTCCAGCGCAGCCCCGGCCACGGAACCAGCACCGCGAGCGCGACCGCCGCCACCATCACCGCGCCTGCGATCAGCGCGCCGCGCGTGCGCAGTGGCCGCGCGATCGCGCACGCCAGCACCCCGCCGGCCGCGAACGTCAGCCCGGCGATCCACGCGCCCCGGCAGCGGGTGACCACGATCGCGGCGCACAGCAGCGCGACCGCGGCCGCGCCGATCGCCGACGGCCGCGTCGCCAGCATCACCACCGCGACCGGCAGCGCGATCACCAGGTAGGTCGCGACCCAGTCGCGGTTGCCGAGCGTCGCGGTCGGCCGCGCGCCCGCCAGCCCCAGGTCGGCGCCCAGCGCCTCGGCGAGCGCGAGCACGGCGATCGCGGCGGCCACCGCCACCGCCACGCGCAAGGTCCAGGCCGCGCCGTCGGGCGAATCGACGGCGATCGCGCCGGCCGCCCACAGCAGCATCACCGCGGCCACCTCCTGCGCCCCCCAGCCTGCGCCCAGCGTCCACAGCCGGCCGTACACGATCGCCGACAGCGCGCCCGCACCCAGGTAGGCGATCAGCCCGAGATCGATCGGCGTGAGCGTGGACCGGGCCCGCCGCGCCAGCGCGAGCGCCGCCGCCGCGCCGGCCAGCCCGAGCGCGATCAGCTTGGGGGCGCGGGTCGCATGCAGCGGCATCAGCGCGGGCCAGCACGCCAGCGCGGTCGCCGCGATCGCGATCGCCACGATCGCGCGGAGGGCGCGGTCGCGATCGGCCGGCGGCGGCGCCATGCGTGTATCTTACCGCCATGGCCCTCGGTCCCGCGCCCCCCGCGCCCCTCGACGCCCGCGCGTGGAGCGAGCGCGGTCACGCCCGCCTCCTCGGCGGAGATCTCGACGGCGCGATCGCCGATCTGACCCAGGCGCTCGTGCTCGAGCCGGCCCGCCAGGAGGCGCTCATGTGGCGCGCCCTCGCGCATACCCAGCGCCGCGACTGGGACGCCGCGATCGCCGACTACGACGCCGCGATCGCCGTCGCGCCCGAGGTCGGCGGCGCCTGGATGGGCCGCGGCATGGTCCACGTCCACCGCGGCGACGACCGGGCCGCGCTCGCCGATCTCGACGCCGCGATCGCGCGCAACCCGACACTGGCGCCGGCCTGGTGGACCCGCGGCGACCTGCACGCGCGCGCGGGAGATCACGCGCGCGCGATCGCCGATCTGAGCCAGGCGATCGCGCTGGCCCCGCGCGCGGCGCTGTACCGCCGCCGCGCCGCGGCCTACCGCGCCGCCGGCGACCTCGCGCGTGCGCACGCCGACGAGCGCGCCGCCGACGAACGCGCCCAGTGAGCGGCGGCGCGCCGCCGGCGCAGCTCATGTGGCCGGCAAGAATAGTTCGCGTTGATCAGGCCTGCCTCTCGATCATACAGAAGCAGCCCCGCATTCACGCGTCGCGCCTCGTCGTGTTCCCGGTCGTCCGCGTGCCGTCATACCAGGTACAAACCGGCCTCGCCGGACCGTCGTGGGGCGACAGCTTCTGACTGCGCTGATCTCCTCGAGCCGGCGCCCACCACAGCGCGCGAAGACCATCTCCCATCCGCTCTTCTTGCGTAGCTGACGGTGGAGGACGCGAGCAGATGCGGCTCGTCGTCGACAAACAGGACCCGACGCTCCGTGACCGACATCGGTCGGCGACGCCGCCATGAGAGCTATCGATCCAGCTACGGCGCAACCGGGGTTCGTACGAGGTGGGTGGGCGCACGTCGGCGGCGCCTCCGACCGGTTCGCAGCGGCCGCGATAGCGGCACGTCATGGAGCTCTCGATCGCGACGCGATTCACTGCTCGTGCGTGGGCGCACATTCGTGTTTGGATGATCACGAGCTCGGCTGGTCCGCGATGCACTCGCAGCGTGCGAGAGCCGCCCCCGTCCGCTGGCCGTCGATGCATGCACCCCACGAACTCAAGATCGGCCATAGTTGGCTCGTCGCGGTTCTTCTTTGATAGGAGTGTACTCATGATCCAAGTTCGTGCGATCGGTCTTGTCCTCGTCCTCGTGTTCACCGGCCTCGTCGGCTGCCAAGGCATGGCTCCCGCGCCGGATGCGGCCTTGACCTCCGACAAGACTGTCATCGATCCTGCAACAACGTCTTTGCCCTCCAGCTCGGAGTTCCCGGACCAGCTCGGAGCGGCGGAGCCGGCCTTTTGCATCGGCTACAACAGCTGTAGATCCAACCCCCGGGGCTGCTGCTACGGATCCACAACGAGAGGTTGTAGCGGGGGCACTGGGAGGTGCTGCCTCGGGTCTGGCGCCGGCACATCGGGTGGGGAGAATTGCTGCTCCGGTGGCGCGCACTATGTTGGCAGCCTCCTCCTCTGTACGTAGGCGGTAGATCGCGCGCCGGGCTCGCCACGCCGGAGGTCAAGGCGATCCAGGTCTGCGCGCAGCTGGGCGATCACGGACACGTCGATCTCGGCGAGTGGCGTGTCATTGAAGCGCGGGCTCGTGCGCCCGGGGTCGAAGCATTCCGGAGGACCAGCAACGGCCCGGCGTGCTCGCGGCTGCGGCCAGCAACAGATCGCCGCCGGCGACCAGGCCGACGGCCAACGCGCACGCGCCGCCCTCGAGCGCCACTGGAACGCGTGCCTGCCCCGGCGAGTCGTAACCGTCGGTCGCGCGCCACCTCGTGACAATTGCCACTTCGACTTTCAAGATGGCGCGCGGGGCCCGGTCACCTGCGTGAACGAGTTGCGGCGGAGAACAGGATCTTCACGGGCCGGAACCTGCGGGGAGGAGATCCGGGTCAGTCGGCGAGTGCGATCAGCGCGACGCGGGCCCGCGACATCACTCCGAACGTGCTCGCCGCGGCACACACGTCGAACACCGCGGCATCGTCGCGGCCAAGGGCGTGCAGCGGCGCAAACGCGGCCTCGTCGAGCCGCCACGGTGCGAGCGTGACCTGTTCGACCAGCGCGCGCAGTGCGGGCGCAGCAGCGGGCGCGGAGCCGGGATCGTACGGCGCGGCCTCGCCATCACCGAGCAACTCGGCGACCCACGCGGCGATCGCGTGGTTCTCGGGCGCGCGCGCGAGGATGTAGTCGCGCCACGCGGCGAGCGCGGCAGCGGTAGCGGGCCGGGAGTCGATCGCGACAGCAGGGCTGCCGCGGCGAAGCGCCGGCGCGCGGGGCAGCGCGGGTGTTGCCGGCTCGGCGTGCGGCGGTTGGTGCTGGACCTCGTAATCGAGCGGCACCGCGACCGCATCGGCGATTCTGTTGAGGTGGCCAAAGAACGCCGACAGCGCAATCGCGTGCAGCAGCTCGGCATCGGACAGCCCCGCAGCGTGCGACCTGGCGCGATGGTCCGACGAAAGCGTCCACGGCGCCTCGGTGACGAGCATCGCGATCTCGGACAGCATCCGCCGGCGCGGGTCAGGCCAGCGCGAGGCGACGGACCGCGGGTCGGCGATCACGGCACGCGACAGATCCGCCTGGCCATCGAGCGCGACACGCAGAAACTCTGCGTGGCACGCGGTTCAATACAGACATTGATTGAGGCGCGAGGTCAGCGCATTGACCAGCTCGCGCTCGGGCCAGCTCAGCGGACCGGCGCCGTTGAGCGTCGACGAGCAGCCGAATACCTTCGGGATCAGCGCTGCATCGAGGCTGTGCGCCTGGATGATGCCGGGCGCGCCACCGTGTCGCGGCCGGTACACCGGCGGCAGCGGGCGCTCGAGCATGCGATCGTAGGTCTCGCGAAGCGCGCCGGTCGAGGCCGAATAGCTGATGATCGTCAGCGCCATGGGTGCGAGGCCGCATGGTACGTCACGACGTCGCGTGCGGCAACAAGCCCGTGCTGGCTACCTGTCTCGTCCAGCAGGATCACAATGCATCACGCGGCCGTGCGGTATTCGGCGTGAAGGCCTCCGAACACCGGCTCTCGGACATAATGTCCGGAATGAGGACATACGCTACATCGCGTCGTGACGCTGCGGCTCTCGGGACTCCATCAAAGTTGATCGTCCGGCTCCGATGCGCGTTCCAATCACCTTTCCTGATCGCGGTCGGCGCATCGGTGATCGGAAGCTTCTCGAGGTCAGCCATGTAGCTGACGGCCTTGGCCGCGCCTCGCCCATGAAGCCGCCTGAGGATGTCGAGATACGCGCATCTCAAGATCTGGTTGGCGTAGGCCGCGGAGATCGGCGGCACGAGCGCGTCGAGGCGCTTGCTGTCAGCCAGTTCGGAGAGCAATTCGGCTTGCGGGTTGCTGACCCGCCCTCGGAGCTGTCGGCTCCAGTAGCCAACAACTCCGATGTGAAATCGAGCTGTTAGCGGCCGCCCGGCCGAGCGATCACAACTACCTTCTAGCGTGGACAACATCTCTTGTCCTGCACTCGACGGTGAAGCTGCCGCGCTCACATGGCGCGACTTACGACCCGACGTCCACGCCGCTTGGCAAGCTGGTGATCGAGAAGAGCTACAGCACGAAGAAACGCAAGGTGAAGGGCACCAAGACCGAGAACCCGCGCGACGTGCCGGTTCATCCGATCCTGGCGCGGATCGTGGCCGAGTGGAAGCTCTCGGGTTCGAGCGGCTCACCGGCCGCAAGCCACGGCCGAAGATCCGATCGTGCAGTCGCGCCGCGGCGCGTACCGCAACGTCAACGCGAGGCTGCGCCGGTTCCACGAGGATCTCGAGCGCATCGGCCTGCGGACGCGGCGCCAGCACGACGCGCGGCGCACGTTCATCTTGATCGCGCGGTGGCCGACACGCGGCACTTCGCGACGCATGGCCCCGACGGCGACATCATGGACGACTACACGACGATGCCGTGGCCGGCGCTGTGCGCAGAGGTGGCCAAGGTCCGGATCAGCCTCCGCGACGGGAAGCTGATCGAGATGCCGCGCCAGGTCGCGCTCGCAGCGGGCGAGGCGACCTCAGCGGGCGAGGAGCTCCTTACAGGTGCAGGAACTCGCGAGAATCACACACAAAAGTTGGCGGAGCGGACGGGACTTGAACCCGCGGCCTCCGGCGTGACAGGCCGGCGTTATAACCAACTTAACTACCGCTCCAGAATCGTTGCTGTTTTCAGTGGGCGAAGCAGGGTTCGAACCTGCGACCACCGCCTTGTAAGGGCGACGCTCTTCCGCTGAGCTATTCGCCCTGCAGCCGAGGTGAAGGTTCTTAGATGGTGGGGGGCCGCATGTCAAGGGCTCCGCTCGTTTTCGGGCGGTTAGCGATGCGGCGGAGCCGGCGGGGCTGGCGGCGCCGGCTGGTGCTGCTGCGGCGAGGTCGGGGCCGCCGGGGCCGGCGCAGCCGGCTGGGACGCCGGGGCTGGCGGGGCTGGCGGGGCCGGGGCTGGCGCGGCTGGCTGGGGGGCTGCCGCCGGCGCGGTCGGCTGGCGCGGCTGCTGCGGCGGCGTGGGCGATGCCGGAGCCGGTGCCGGCGATGCCGGAGCCGGAGGAGCGGGTGGCGGGGCGGGCGGCAGCGGGGCCATGCAGTAGGCGTCGTGGGCGTAGCAGCGGCCGCGGAAGCAGGCGCCGGCGTCGCATTGCGAGCGTGAGGTGCAGGCCATGCGATCGCAGGCGCCGGTGGAGCTGTTGCAGCGGAAGTTTTGCGCGCAGACGGCCGCGCGCGAGTCGGTGCAGGCGATCGGGGCGCAGTGGCCAGCTTCGCGGCATTCCTGGCCCGGGCCGCAGCTGGTGGTGCTGCAGGGCGAGGTGCAGCTGCCCCCGGTGCAGACCTCGCCGCCGCCGCACTGGGAGTCGGCCTGGCATTGCGGCGGTGGGGCGCCGGGGAGGATGTCGGGCGCGAAGCAGGTGTCGCCGGCCTTGCAGTCGCGGTTCTCGGTGCAGCTGCGATCGCCGGGGCGCGTGGTGCCGATCGGGTCGGGCGGTGCGTTGGCCGGAGGCCGCTGGACCCGGCTGGCCGACGTGGCGCCGCCGGATGGGACGTAGGTCGGCGAGATCGGTCCGCCGCACGCGGCGACGAGGGCGATCAGGAGGGCAAGGCGCATGCGCAACGCTAGCAAATCGCGCTTGCCGTCGCTTGCCAGGCGCCCGCTGCGTGTCGGCGGACCGTGCGAGGCCGCGCGTTGACTTCGGCGCGACGGTCCGCCACAACTGCTCTGCCGGTGCGGAGGTATACGTGGCTCGACGTCGACAGGTCCCGCGGGTCGTGGTGCTCTGGGTGTGGGTGGTCTGGGGCGTCGCCGCCTGCGGCGACGTGAGCGCTCGGCTAGACGCAGCGTCGGATTCGCCGGCGCCGTCGGATGCAGCGCAGCGGCGTTGCGACCCGGCCAAGCCGTTCGGGGCGGGGATGCCGATCACGGAGCTGAACTCGCCCGCGCACGATGATGCCGCGTGGCTGAGCAGCGACGAGCGCACGATCTACTTCTCGAGCAATCGCGCCGGCGGCGCCGGGAACTACGATATCTACATGGCGACCCGCGGCTCGCCGGAGGCGCAGTGGAGCACGCCGGCGCTGGTGGCCGGCGTCAACACGGCCGGCATGGACCGCCACCCGGTGCTGAGCCCCGACGGGCTGGCGATGTACGCCGAGCGTCAGACCGGCACCGATTACAACTTGCTGGTCGCGACGCGGGCTTCGCGGTCGGCGCCGTTCGGTGCGCCGCTCGACGAACCCACGCTCAATGGAACGAATGACGATGACTCGGCGTTCGTGCTGTCCGATCGCACGATGCTGTTCCACTCCGGCCGCTCGGGCTTCAGCGAGCTGTACCAGGCGACGTGGGACGGCATGAAGTACACCGAGATCACGATGCTGGGCGGGATCGAAGATCGGACGTCCAGCAATGGAGACCCGATCATGACCGGGGACAAGCAGACGCTGTACTGGTCGTCGGACCGAGCCGGGGGCGCCGGGGGCTTCGATATCTGGGTCGCGACGCGACCCGCGCCGAGCGGCCGGTTTGGCGGCGCGACGAACCTGACCGGGCTCAACACCGCCAACATCGACGCTCCGAGCTGGGTGTCTGCCGACGGTTGCGTGCTCCACTTCACGCGGCTGGTCAGCCCGGCCGGCGCGGCGGCGAACTACGAGCTGTACCAGGCGGTCAAGCCGCTGTGAGCCGCTCGCCGGAAGCGTGAGGCGCGGCGAAGCGCGTCAGTGCGCTTCGCGCGGATCGCTCGGCGGCATGGTCTCGACGATGCGCCAGTCGACGACGCTCGACGGCTCGCGCAGGAACTCGTCCGGCTGGGGGTGGGCGAGGGCGTAGCGCAGGACCTCGTCCATGTGCTTGACGCCGATCACGCTGATCTGCTCGAGGACGGACTGGGGGACGTCCTTCAGGTCCTTGCGGTTGTCATCGGGGACGAGCACCGTGGTGATGCCGGCGCGGTGGGCCGCGAGGATCTTCTCCTTGAGGCCGCCGATCGGCAGGACGCGGCCGCGCAGCGTGACCTCGCCGGTCATCGCGATGGTCTGGCGGATCGGGATCCGGAGCAGCGCGCTCGCCATGGCGGTGGCCATGGTGATGCCGGCGCTCGGGCCGTCCTTGGGGATCGCGCCCTCGGGGAAGTGGACGTGGATGTCGACCTTGTTCTGGAAGTCGTTGGACAGGCCGAAGGTCCCGGCGCGCGACCGCAGGTAGCTCATCGCGGCCTGGGCGCTCTCCTGCATGACCTCGCCGAGCTTGCCGGTCAGGGTCAGCTTGCCCTTGCCCGGGACGATCGTGACCTCGGCGGTGAGCAGGTCGCCGCCGAACATGGTCACGGCGAGGCCGTTGGCCAGGCCGATCTCGTCCTCCTTCTCGCGGCGGATCTCGCGGTACTTCTCGATGCCGAGCCAGTGCGGGAGCTTCTCGGCGGTGACCTCGAAGCTGGTCGCGGTGCGGTTCGAGGACAGCCACTCCTTGGCGATCTTGCGGCACACCGTGGCGATCTCGCGCTCGAGGTTCCGGACGCCGGCCTCCTTGGTGTAGCGGTGGATGATCGAGGTCAGGCCCTCGTCGGTCCAGGTCACCGCGAGGTCCTTGACGCCGTTGGCCTCGGCCTGCTTGGGGATCAGGTACTGGCGGGCGATCGCGAGCTTCTCCCACTCGGTGTAACCGGGGAGCTCGATGATCTCGAGCCGGTCCTGGAGCGGCAGCGGGATCGCGTGCTGCTGGTTGGCCGTGGTGACGAACATGACCTCGGACAGGTCGTAGTCGAGATCGAGGTAGTGGTCGTTGAAGTTGTTGTTCTGCTCGGGATCGAGGACCTCGAGCAGCGCGCTCGCCGGGTCGCCGCGGAAGTCCATCGACATCTTGTCGATCTCGTCGAGCAGGAACACCGGGTTCTGCGAGCCGACCTTCTTCAGCGACTGGATGATCTTGCCGGGCAGCGCGCCGATGTAGGTCCGGCGGTGGCCGCGGATCTCGGCCTCGTCGCGGACGCCGCCGAGCGACTGGCGCACGAACCGGCGGCCGGTGGCGTGGGCGATCGAGCGCGCGAGCGAGGTCTTGCCGACGCCGGGCGGGCCGACCAGGCACAGGATCGGTCCGCGCTGGCGCGGCACGAGGGTCTGGACGGCGAGGTACTCGAGGATGCGCTCCTTGACCTTCTTGAGGCCGTAGTGCTCGGCCTCGAGGATCGCCTCGGCCTCGTTGATGTCGTGGCGGTCCTCGGTCTTGTCCTCCCACGGCAGGGCGATCACCCAGTCGAGGTAGTTGCGCACGACCGTGGCCTCGGCGCTCATCGGCGACATCTGCTTGAGCTTCTTCAGCTCCTTGAGGCAGCGATCCTTGGCCTCCTTGCTCATCTTCTTCTGCTTGATCTTCTGCTCGAGCTCGTTCAGCTCGTTCTTGAACTCGTCGCGCTCGCCGCCGAGCTCCTTCTGGATCGCCTGCATCTGCTCGTTGAGATAGAACTCCTTCTGCTGCTTCTCCATCTGCTTCTTGACCCGGGAGCGCAGCTTCTTCTCGACCTGGCGGATCTCGATCTCGCCCTGCATCAGCTCGCCGAGCCGCTCGAGCCGGCGCGCCGGCGACGGGGTCTCGAGCAACTCCTGCTTGTCCTTGAGCTTGAGTGCGACGTGGGCAACGATGGTATCGGCGAGACGGCCGGGCTCCTCGATCGTACGCACGCTGACCAGCATCTCGGGCGGGATCCGGGTGTTGAGCTTGACGTAGTCCTCGAACACGTCCTGGACCGAGCGGATCAGCGCGGTGATCTCGGCCAGGTCGTCCTCGGATTCCTCGACGTCCTCGACGTCGCACACGAAGAACGGCTCGCTCTGGGCGAAGCCGCGGATCCGGGCGCGGGCGCGGCCCTCGACGAGGACCTTGACCGGTCCCTTGGGGAAGCGCAGGAGCTGGATGATGTGGCCGACGGTGCCGATCGAGAAGATGTCGTCCTCGCTCGGATCGTCGGTCTTGGCGCGGCGCTGGGCCGCGAGCAACAGCTGCTTGTCGCCGGCCATGGCTTCTTCGAGCGCCGAGAGCGACTTGTCGCGGCCGACGAACAGCGGCACGACCATGTGGGGAAAGACGATGATGTCGCGCAGCGGGAGGAGAGGAAGCCGATAGCCGCCGGCGCCCCGATCATCGATTTTCATGAGGCGATACTTTAGGCTGGACAGGGACTTGGGCAAAGAATTCAGAACGATCGTGGTAACTTTGCCGCACGAACAGAGGCGGGAGAGCCGCACTCCCGGGTCGGAGGGATGTAACCTCGGCAGAACAATACCGAGAGGATGTAGGTATCTATGTGTGTAAGCCCTCGAATCGCCTTGCTGGCATCATTCGTGCTGAGATAACGCCACCCACTTCATGCCATCACGGGTCTCTCCGCCGCTCGTCGAGGTCTACCTCCTCGTCGAGCAGCCGCGCCAGCGCCTGTCGCACTGGTCGCAAGCGCTCGCGCCGCTCGACGACGCCGCGGCGCCCCCGGTGGCGAGCGTCGACGCGTACTACGATCCGGCGTCGAACCAGGCGATCTTCGGGCTGCGTTATGACGAGCTCGCGCTCGGCGCCGATCGGCTGCGCTACGTCGTCGAGGTCGCGCTGCTCGCCGAGATCGGGATGATCCAGCCGGCCGAGCTCAGCCTCGGGGACCGCCGCCGGTTCGTCGGGGATCGGCTCGCGAGCTGCACGGTGCACGTCGCCGATCAACGCAAGGTCGTCGCCGCGCTGGTCGAGCTCGTGCGCCGGGTGCGCGGGCAGAAGCCCACGACCAGCCCGCCGGCGCTCGAGGCGACGCTGCTACCGCGGTCCAGGCCGGCGATCGCCCCGCAGGTCCGCGCGCGGGTCGAGACCGGCGAGTCGCTGCTGGTGATCGCGGCCCGGGGGACGCGCAACCAGGCGGGCGCCGATCCGCAGCTGCCGCAGGCGACGCGCGACCTGGCGCTGGGCTCGGTGCGGCAGCCGCTGATCCCGATCGCCGAGCTCGCGCGCGACGCCGCCGCGGCGACGCCGGTCCGAACGCTCGACATGCCCGCGCCGGCCGCGCGCTCCCGCCACGACGCGCCCGCAGCGCCCGCGCCGCCTGACGCGCCGGCGGACCTCGCAGGTGCAGGCGGCTCCGAGAATTCCGAGAGCACGACCGGACGGCGCCGTGCGCCCGCCCCGACGGGCCGGCGCGACGGGTTGCCCAGGTCGTCGCCCAACGTGATCGCGCGCCCCGGGGTGCACCGCGCGAACACCGTGACGATGTCGCCGGGCCAGGCCAGGCGGATCCTCGACGCTGCGAGCCAGGACGAGGCGGACGCCGCGCCCCAGCCTGAGCCCGAGCCCGAGCCCGAGGCTGCCGCCAAGGGCGACGCCGAGGCCCAGGCCGAGCCGGCGCCCGAAGCATTGCCGCCGCCGCTCGAGGCCAAGCTGCCGCGGACGATCTCGGCGCGCTACCTGCGAAGCGGCCGCTGGGTGCCGCTCCGGATCGGCTCGCTGTCGCTGCGCGGCGCGGCGCTGATGGCGGTGGCGCTGCCCCGGGTCGACGA
>DASWRS010000608.1:0-14866 GCA_036403075.1 Kofleriaceae bacterium | reverse complement strand
GGCCAGCGCGTGTGGGCAACGCTGTCCCCGGTCCAGATCGACAAGACGGTCGAGTCGATCAAGGAGATGCGGCGCGAGGTCAACGACTACGTGACCGGCAAGGTCCCGGCCCGGCCCGACGAGCTCGCCAAGCTCCAGGCGGTCCAGATCCGCGCGCTCCCCGGGCTCTACGAGACCGGCAACGCGGTGCTGCGCACGCTGAGCGACATGGTGCTGTACAACCGGCCCGACGACTACCCGCAGCAGCGCGCCAGCCGGATCAGCGGGCTGACGGTCGACGCGCTCAAGCAGGCGATCGGCACGGTCCAGCCGGCCGCGCTGACCTGGATCATCGTCGGCGACCTGAAGAAGATCGAGAAGCCGGTGCGCGCGCTCGAGCTCGGCGAGCTCAAGGTGGTCGACGCCGAGGGCAAGGTCCTGCGCTGATCAGCGCCGCGCCGCCGCGGCGGCCGACAGCGTCGCCGCGACGTCGCGGACGGTGACGGTGCCGCGGCGATCCGAGCTCGCGAGCAGCGTGCCGTCGGGCGAGAACGCCGGCGAGAACGTGTCGGACGAGTGGTCGAGGGTGTACGCCCACAGGTCGCGACGGATGTCGTAGAACCAGGTCCCGCCGTCGGTGCACACGAACGCCAGGATCTCGCCGTCGGGGGCATAGGCGACGTTGCGCGCGGGCAGGGTGATGTCGGTCCACGGCAGGGTGCGCGCGCGATCGAGCGCGACGGCGCGGACCCGCGCGTTCTCGGACAGCACGATCAGCTCGCGGCCGCGCGGGTCGAACCGGAGCTGGCGAACACCGCCGCCGACCCGGGTCGTCACGACCGTGTCCCAGGTCCTGGCGTCGTAGACCACCACGTTGCCCTTGTCGGTCCCGGTCGCGACCATGCGGCCGTCGGGCGACGCCCGCAGCACCGTCACGCTCGCGCCGTCGCCGCGGCGGACCTGGCGCGCCTCGCCGCCCGGCGCGACGTCCCAGATCGAGCCGGCCGCGTCCTGGACGAGCAGGTGGTCGCCGGGCCGGAGCACCTCGAGCACGGTCAGCGGCAGCGGGCGGCGGAACACCTCGGTCGCGGCGGCAGCGGCGCCGCCGGGTGCGCGGGAGGCCTCCGGCGACCACGCCAGCAGCCGGCCGTCGCCGCCGATCGACACGACGCGGCGCCCGGCGTCGACGAACGCCGCGCCGTTGACCGCGCTCGCGTGCTCGGTGAACACGCGGGTGGCGACGCCGTCCTCGGCGCGCCAGATCCGCACCGTGCCGTCGGTGCTGTAGCTCAGGATCGACCGCCCGTCGGGCGAGAAGCTCACCCGCGTGACGGCCTCGGTGTGGCCGCGCTGCTCGGTGACCGCGCCATCGGCCAGGAGGATCTGGCGGACCACGCCGTCGGTGGCGTTGGTGACCAGCGACCGCCCGTCGGGGGCGAACGCCACGCCGTAGACCGCGCTCGGCGCCTGCAGCAGCTTGCGGACGTGGCGCGCCGGCGGATCCCAGACCCGGACCCCGCCGTGCATGTCGCCGACCAGGATGTGGTCGTACTCCGCGGTCCCGGGCACCACGACCGAGACCAGCGTGGACTGGCCCTCGTAGCGTCGGACCAGCCGGGTCGCGAGATCGTAGACGTAGACGAAGCTCGAGTCGTCGCCGACGACGATGTAGCGGCCCATGGCGTCGGCGCGGGCGCGGAACGGCCGCTCCACCGTCGGGAACCGGTCGATGACGATCAGCCGGCCCGCGGCGGCGTCGTAGCGCGCCACGCCCGCCGTGCCTTCCTCGCACGCGAAGCTCAGCAGATCGGTGTACGGAACCACGCTGACGGCGCGCGCCGACTTCTGGCACGCGGAGATCTTCGAGCGCAGCGCGAGCTCGGGCGACAGCAGCGCGATGTGACCCTGATCGTCGGAGATCGCGATGCGCCCGGCGTCGACGTCCCAGGACGCCGACGCCAGGGCGATCGTGTGGCCGGTGCGCCGGGGATCGAGCTCGATGGTCTGCAGGGCATGGCTGCGCGGCACCACGAGCCGGTCGGGGGTGAGGAACTCGAGCCCGGCGGCGTCGGCGATCCGCTCGCGGTGCACGATCGCGATCGGCGGCGCCAGGCTCCAGATCGTGATCGAGCCGTCGGCGGCGAGCGCGGCGAGCCGCGAGCCGTCCGGTGCGATGTCCATCGCGCGCGGCGTGGCCGCCGGGATCACCGTGATCGCGTAGCTCGACAGCGCGACCACGGCGATCCCGCTCGGCGCCATCCCGTACGCCATCAGGTGCGCGTCGGCGGCGTGGCACAGCACCGCGGGGATCGCGACGTTGTCGGCGAGCACGGTCGACGCACCGTCGCGCGTCACCCGCGCCGTGCGGTCCTCGCTGATCGAGAAGATCGCGCCGGTCGCGTCGCCGGCGAGGAACCAGATCGGGTCGCCGTGGGGCTGGAGCACGGCGCTCGCCACGCCGCGGCCGCGGGCCTCGGCGCGCAGCCGCTGGAGCCGCGGGTCCGTGCCGCGATACGTCGCCAGGATCGACATCGCCGCCGTCGGATCGCTGCGCAGCTGGAGCTCGGCGTGCTGCAGCGTCAGCTCGGCGGCGGTCTGCTCGGCGCGGCGCTGGTGGGCGCGGGCCACGATCGCCGAGGCGTCGGCCCGGTCGCGCTGGATCGCGATGTTGCGGACGAACTCGATGGTGCCGGCCAGCGCGATCGCCACGGCCACCGTCGCCGAGATCGCGAGCGCGCGGTGGTGCCGGGTCCAGTGGGCCAGCGCCGCGGGCAGCGAGTAGCGGCGCGCCGCGATCCGCGCGCCGGCCTGGAACGCCTTGAGGTCGGCGGCCAGCGCCGCGGCGTCCGGGTAGCGGTCGTTCGGGTCGGGGGCGAGCGCCTTGTCGATGACGATCGCGAGGTCGTGGTCGATCCCCGCCTGGCGCAGCACGCGCTCGCGCTCGGGCGCGTCGCTCGGCGGCACGCGCCGGCCGGCGCACAGCTCCCAGAGCATCGCGCCGATCGCGTAGACATCGACGCGCTGGTCGACCGGCTCGCCGCGCGCCTGCTCGGGCGGCATGTAGGCCGGCGTGCCGATGACGCTGCCGGTCGCCGTGAGGTTCATCGCCGCCAGCTCCTGGGCCGAGCCCGCCCCGGTGACATCGTCGCTCGCGGCCAGGTCCTTGGCGAGCCCCCAGTCGATCACGACGGTCTCGCCGAAGTCGCCGACGATCACGTTGCTCGGCTTGAGGTCGCGGTGGATGATCCGCCGGCCGTGCGCGTAGGCGATCGCATCGGCCACCGCGATCACGTGGGGCAACAGGCCGAGGCGCTGGTCGACGGTCTCGCACGCCGCGATCAGGTCCTTGAGCGGCCGCCCCGACACCAGCTTCATCGCATAGAACGGCGTGCCGTCGTCCCAGCGCCCGGCCTCGTGGACCGGCACGATGCCGGGGTGCTCGAGCCGCGCGGTGAGCAGCGCCTCGCGCAGGAACCGCAGCTCGTGCAGGTCCTCGCGCCGGATCAGCTCCTTGATCGCGACGTCGCGCCCGAGCTCCTTGTCGCGTGCCCGCGACACCCGGCCCAGGCCGCCGCGGCCGTGCTCGCCGATGACCTCGTAGCGGTCGCGGTCGCGCAGCTGGAGCGGCGCCGCGAGCCGCGACATGCTGGAGCGATCGACCGGCGGGGCCGTCGAGCTCGCCGTGCGCGTGATGTCACCGGCATCGGCCGCTGCCGGGTCGCGGGGTGCCGTCATGGTCCTCGTGCAGCGCAACGCCTGCGCCAGATCCGGAGCTTGCTAACCATCTGAAACTGGGCAGGGCGCATCTGGAACAGCGCGGGTATCGAACCACGATCTGATCGCGCCGTGTTTCGCCCCGGCCGAAACTCGCGGCATCGCTGTGTTCGATCGGAACACCTCGAGTGTTCCACCGGTTCCGCGGCGGCACGCCGCACCGGGCTCCTGCGCGCGGCTACTCGCGGGGCGAATAGCGCCGTGCGCGCCAGTCGAACCATGGCCGGCTCAGATCGGATAGATGATCGAGGTCGGGATCAGCTCGCTGTCGTAGATCGCCAGGCGCACGGCGAACCGCAGGCCGGCCGGCGTGCCGACGATCTCGTCGAGGTAGCGGCCGACGTTGAACACCGTCGTGGGCTGGGACAGCTTGGTCCGGAACACCGCGTAGTTGGTCTCGGTGTGGATCCGGCCGGCCTGGCGCGCGCGGACCAGCGGCACGCCGATGACGTGGCGCTGGTAATACGGATCGTGGAACAGGGTCTCGCGGATGCCGTAGGCGCGATCCTGGAGCATCGCCTTGCTCTCGAACGCCAGCGTCGCCAGCGGCAGGCCGCGGTCGAAGTTCTCGCGCGGCTGGAGCCGGTAGCGGCCGTCGTCGGTGAACAGCTCGCACCACGCGTCCCAGTCGCCGGCGTCGACCACTGCGGCGTAGGTCGCCTGGAGCTCGAGCAGCGCCGGGTAGTCGATGTCGATCACGCCATCACCTTGTGCCAGTACTCGTACATGCCGCGGATCAGCGTCTCGGTGATCATGTGATCGGCATCGCCGACGTCGCGGCCGCCGAGCTCGACGACCGCGTGGCCGCCGGGGCTCGCCGCGAAGCTGCGCTGCGACAGCTCGATCACCTCGCCGTCGTCGGCCGACACGAAGCCGGCCGGGCCGAACAGGTTGGCCTGGCGCAGCCGGCGCTCGATCATCGCGTCATCGTCGTCGGCGAACGCGAAGTGGGTCCACACGAAGTCGAACACGCCGGGGCCGGCCGGCAGGATCTGGCGGGTCGAGACGCTGTTGACCTGCTGCTGCAGGATCACGCTCGGGAACAGCGTGACCATCACCGCGGTCGGCTCGCCCCACCACGGCTCGTGCACGATGTCGAGGAACCGGGGGTCGCGCAGCGTCATCGCCGGCTTGAAGCTGCCGACCTGCGACGCCTCGGACGTCGCGCCGGCGTTGCCGCGGGTCGAGATCATCGCCGCGTGGCGGTGGTGCGCGTCCATCACCAGCCGGGCCGCGTTGTCGGCCCGCCACAGCCCGAACGTCACGAACCAGGTGTGGAGCAGCCCTGGGTGATACGGGTCCTTGATGTTCTCCTGCATCAGCTTCCAGTTACCGGGGATGCGCTGGCGGTTGTAGCCCAGCAGGCGCAGCGGCCGGCCGTCGAACAGCCGATCGACGTAGCGCAGCACCGCCGGCCCGACGAACTGCTCGAGCGGCTCGACGTCGTGATCGAACGACGCGAACACGCAGCCGCCGCGGGTCGCGACCGCGAGCCGGGTCAGCCCGTGGTCCTCGAGGCGAAACTCGGCCGGCATGCCGCCCTGGACCTCGCCGCCGCGCCGCAGCCCCTTGCGAAACGGCACCCCCTGCAGGTCGCCGGCGAGGCTGTAGCTCCACTGATGATACGGGCACACCAGCGTCTTGCGGTTGCCGTGGCGCTCGCGGCAGAACGCCATCCCGCGGTGCGCGCACACGTTCTCGACGACGTGGAGCGCGCCGTCGCCGTCGCGGGTCAGGATCACCGAGCGCTCGCCGATCTGCGTCCGCTTGAAGTCGCCCGGCCGGGGCACCTCGGCCTCGAGCCCGACGTAGCACCAGTGGCCGCCGTAGAACAGCCGCTCGAGCTCGCGGCGATACAGCGCCTCGTCGGTGTAGGTCCCGAACGGGATCCGCCCGCGATCGAGCTCCGGAGGCAGCGGCTCGGCCATCGCCGGCGATGATCGAAGGTTCGCGGCGGTCCGTCAATCGCTTCCGTCGACCGCTTCCGGTCACAGCGCGTCGAACAGCGTGGCCACGAGCTCGACGCGAGACTCGATGCCGAGCTTGCGGAACGCGCGCCCCAGCGTGCCCTTGATCGCATTGGCGCTCACGCCGAGCACGTGGCCGATCTGCTCGTTGGTCAAGCCCTTCGCAACCAGGAGGCTGATCTCGACCTCGCGCCGGGTGAGCACCGCACGCAGCCGGTCGAGCGCGAGCGGCATCGACTGCAAGCGGGCGAGCTGCGCGGAGACGTGCGCGCCGAGGCTCGCCAGGGTCATCACGTCCTCGGCGGAGAACGGTGCGTCGTCTTGCCTCCCGACGTTGATCGTGCCGATGACCTGGCCGTTGCCCACGATCGGGCCTTGCATGCAGCGCGTCAGACCGAGCGGCACCGCGATCTGCTGGTAGATCGGGCTGGCCTGCCAGCGATCGTGCGATGCCACGTCGAGATCACGGACCGGCCGGTGGTGCTGCATCAGGCAGTGCAGCACGGGATCCGCGGGGCGCAGGTCGCGTTCGTAGTGATCGAGGAACGCCGCCGAGGACGCCGTCGCGGCCACCCGGGGCGTCAGGGCCGGATCGTCGAACCGGAAGACCGCGATGCAGCTCGCCGCGAACAACGTCGGGCAGCCGTCGATCAGGCGCGCTGCCAGCTCGTGTTCGGTCTTCGACGAAGCGATGTTCGCGGCGAGCTCCCGTAACTGGCTCATGCGGCAATCCCTGTTTTGTCAGCATACCCGATCCGGTACTTGTGGCCAGTGTCCTCGCACGCTAGGGATGGTTGCAATGGCAATGAAGCTTTCGACAGCCTAGTGGCCAGATGAAGTGATGCAACGGATTCATGTTCGGAACAGAAACAGAACAGTACCGGTGTTCCGATCCGATGCGCTCGTCGCGCATCATGGAGAACACCACCTCAGGAGGAAGCTATGACAAGAATGCGGGCGTTGTGTTTGAGTGTCCTGGCAGCGATGTTCATCGTCGGTGGCTGTGGTAACGCGAGGCTGATCGACGGCCCGGAGATCGACGGGGCCATTCAGAGCGCGAGCGCACTGGCTTCCACGCTGATCTGGCAAGTGAACACCCAGGAGACACCCTATCCCTGCGGCGATCAGTGCTTTCCGCGTGTGGACTGCGGTTGCTTGCCCAACAAGTGCGCAGACCGAGGAGCCGCGGAGGGACTGCCGTGCAGCACCCTCGGTGATACATGCAACTATTTTACCACCAACAGCACGGACAGCGTCGAGCTCGAGTGCGAACCGGCGCCGGTGCCCCCGCCGCCCACGCTCCGGTGGGTGGCTGATCCCGAGATCGATCAATGCCAAGACCTGTGCTGGCCCTCGACCACCTGTTCGTGCATTCGAAGTCACTGCCAGGGCGGCGATGTGACCGATCAGCCATGCACTGCGCAAGGCAGCTCGTGTCGTGTCGTCTCCGGCGCCGATACCTGGATCGTCCGGTGCAAGCTGCAGTGATGCCGAGGTAGCGCCGCAGCGCTCCGATCCACACCGACGAACGAACGCCACGGGGCTGCATCGAGCGCGACGTGTGTCAGCCGAGCCGCACGGTGCCGGTCTGGGCGAGCGCGTCGATCTCGGCGGCGGAATAGCCGAGCGCCTCGAGGATCTCGCGGGTGTGCTGGCCGAGCAGCGGGGCGGGGCGGGTGAGGTCGGCGTGGGCGTCGGAGAACTTGATCGGCATGCCGAGCGCGCGGGTGCGGCCGGCGCGCGGGTGGTCGACCTCGAGCACCATGTCGCGGGCGGCGACCTGCGGATCGGCGAGCATGTCGCCGATCTGGTTGACCGGGCCGACGGGGACGCCGGCGGCCTCGAAGTCGCGGATCCAGTCGGCCGAGGGCCGCTCGCGCAGGGCGTCACCGACGAGCGCGGTGAGCGCGGCGAGGTTCTGCATCCGGTCCTGGTTGGTCGCGAACCGCGGGTCGGCGACGAGCTCGGGGCGGCCGATCACCCGGGCGATCCGCTCCCAGTTGGCCTGGTTGGCGCCGCCGAGGTTGATCCAGCCGTCGCGGGTCGCGAACGCCTGGTACGGCGCGGTGAGCAGGTGGGCCGAGCCGGTCGGGCCGGGGTTGATGCCGGTCGCGAAGAACGCGGCCGATTGCCAGTACGTCTGCTGGATCGCCGCCTCCATCAGCGAGGTCTCGACCAGCTGGCCGCGGCCGGTGGTGGCGCGCGCCAGCAGCGCGGAGACGATGCCGAGCGCCGCGAGGATGCCGGCGTTGATGTCGGCGATCGAGGTGCCGGCCTTGGCCGGCGGGCCGCCGGGGTGGCCGGTGACGCTCATGATGCCGGCGAAGCCCTGGGCGATCAGATCGAAGCCGCCCTTGTCGGCGTAGGGGCCGGTGCGGCCGTAGCCCGACACCGCGCAGTAGACCAGCCGCGGGTTCAGCGCGTGGAGCACGTCGTAGCCCAGGCCGAGCTTGTCGAGCGTGCCCTTGCGGTAGTTCTCGATCACGACGTCGGCGTCGGCGAGGAGCCGCCGCGCCACGCCGAGCCCACCCGGCGCCTTGAGGTCGACCGCGAGGCTGCGCTTGTTGCGGTTCAGGATCATGAACGACGCCGGCTCGCCGTGGATCGCCGGCTCGACGTAGCTGCGCGCGTCGTCGCCGCCCGGCAGCTTCTCGAGCTTGATCACGTCGGCGCCCATGTCGGCGAGCAGGAGGCCGCAGGTCGGGCCCGCCATGATCTGGGCGAGCTCGACGACCTTGATTCCGTGCAGGGCTCCGGTCACGTGCGTGCCGCGACTCTATGCCGGCCCGCGGCCGGCGCAAAGCGCCTCACTTGCCCTGGAACACGGGCGGTTGCTTGGCGAGGAACGCGCGGTAGCCGGTGCGGAAGTCCTCGGTGCCGAAGCACGCGAAGCCCTCGGCGTACTCGGCCTCGGTCAGCGGCGCAGGGTCGCGCAGCCGGCGCGCGAACTGCTTGTGCCAGCGCGCGACCAGCGGCGCGCCCTCGGCGATGCGCTGCGCCGCGGCCCGGGCCTCGGCCTCGACCTGATCGTCGGGCACGACCCGGGTCACCAGGCGCTTGTCCTTGGCCTCGCGCGCGTCGAACACCCGGCCCTCGAGCAGGATCTCGAGCGCGGTCGCCTCGCCGACCAGCGCGATCAGCGCGCCGATCTCGGCGTGGGCCATGACCAGGCCGAGCTTGCCGATCGGCACGCCGAACCGGCTCGATTCGCCGCAGATCCGGAGGTCGGCGAGCCCGGCGATCTCGAGGCCGCCGCCGACGCAGATGCCGTGGATCTGGGCGACGATCGGGTGGCGGCAGCCGCCGATCGCCTCGATCGTGCGGCGCATGTCGTCGCCGTACGCGCGCGCCTGCTCGACATTGGACCGCTCGGACGCGAACTCCGCGATGTCGTTGCCCGGCGCGAACGCCCGGGTCCCGGCGCCGCGGATCACGATGCAGCGCAGCGCGTCGTCGGCGTGGAGCTCGTCGAACACCCGGCCGAGCCGCTGCCACATCGTGCGGGTCAGCGCATTGAGCTTGTCGGGCCGGTTCAGCACGACGGTCGCGATCGCCCCGTCGCGCTGCACGAGGATGGTGTCGTCCATGCCGCAGATTGTGCGGGATGCCGCGGACCAGATCGAGCGCGGCGCGCGCTACCCGGGCCGCCCGGCACCGGGCTCATCCGGACGCGAATGCCCTTGATCTCCCGGGACAACCACCGACAATCGGGCACCCCCGGAGGACAAGCCGATGTGTTGCTCTCGATGGTCTGCGGTGCTCGTGATGCTCGGTATCGGACTGGCCGGGCTGGCCCACGCGGGGCCCCCGGTGGTGCTCGAGGGCGCGCGGCTGATCGACGGCACCGGCAAGCCGGCGCGCGACAACGCCGCGCTGGTGATCGAGGGTGACCGGATCACCGCGGTCGGCACCGCCGGCAAGCTGCGCCGGCCCCGGGGCGCGCGGGTGGTCGACGTCAGCGGACGGACGATCATGCCCGGGCTGATCAGCGCGCACAGCCACGTCGGGCTGGTCGCCGGAACTGCCAATCGCGCGGATGCCTATACCCGCGACGCGGTCCAGGGTGCGCTGGTTCGCTACGAGCAATACGGCGTGACGTCGATCGTCAGCCTCGGGCTCAACCGCGATCTGGTGTTCGAGCTGCGCGATCAGCAGCGGCAGGGAAGCATCCCCGGCGCCTCGATCTTCACCGCCGGCCGCGGCATCGGCGCCCCCGCCGGCACGCCGCCGCAGCCGGTGGCGCCCGATCAGATCTACCGGCCGACGACGGTCGAGCAGGCGCGGGCGGCGGTCCGCGACATGGCCGGTCACCACGTCGATCTCGTCAAGATCTGGGTCGACGACAACCTCGGCAAGTTCACCAAGATGCCGCCCGAGATCTACCGCGCGGTGATCGACGAGTGCCACAAGCACAAGCTGCGGGTCGCCTCGCACGTGTTCTACCTCGCCGATGCCAAGGCGCTGGTCGCCGCCGGCGTCGACGTCCTGGCCCACAGCGTGCGCGATCTGCCGGTCGACGACGAGCTCGTCCGCGCGCTCCGGTCGCACGGCACGTTCTACATCCCGACCCTGAGCGTGGACGAGAGCTTCTTCGTGTTCGCCGAGCAGCCCGAGGTGATGGGCGACGAGTTCTTCGCCCACGCGGTGAGCCCCGAGCTGCTGCAGATGTTCCAGAGCAAGGAGTACCGCGACAAGGTGCAGGCCAACCCCAGCGTGCCCAAGGAGAAGGCGGCGTTCGCCGTGGCGCTGCGCAACCTGAAGACCCTGCACGACGCCGGCGTGCACGTCGCGTTCGGCACCGACTCGGGCGCGCTGCCCGAGCGCGTCCCCGGCTGGGGCGAGCACCACGAGCTCGAGCTGATGGTGCGGGCCGGCCTGTCGCCGATGGAGGCGATCGTGGCGGCGACGCAAGGCAGCGCGGCGCTGCTCAAGGCGAGCGATCGCGGCACGCTCGAGCCGGGCAAGCGGGCGGACTTCCTGGTGCTGGCGGCCGATCCATCACTCGAGATCCGCAACACGCGGCAGCTGGTCACCGTGTGGCACGGTGGTCGCGAGGTCGCGCCGATCGTGCCCGCAGCCGCGGCCGCGCCCAGGAAGTGACGCCGGCGCGGCTCACGATCGCATCCGCCGGGCACACGCGGCGGCCCGGGCCTCGAGCCGCTCGCGTTGCCGGGCGTTGGCCGCGAGCGCCGCGGCGCGCAGGAACTCGGCGCGGGCCTCGTCGAACCGGCCGAGGCGCTCGAGCAGATCGGCGCGCGCGCTGGGCAGGAAGTGGTAGCGCGCGAGCGCCGGCTCGGCGCCGAGCGCGTCGAGCAACGCGAGCCCGGCGGCCGGCCCCTCGGCGCGTGACACCGCGACCGCGCGGTTGAGCTCGACGACCGGCGATGGCGCGCGCCGCGCGAGCTCGCCGTACAGCGCGGCGATCCGCGCCCAGTCGGTGTCGTCGGCGGTCGCCGCGCGCGCGTGGCACGCCGCGATCGCGGCCTGGAGCTGGTAGGCGCCGGGCTCGGCCGCGAGCCGCTCGGCGGCGGCCAGCGCGGCGAGGCCGTGCGCGATCAACTCCGCGTCCCAGCGCGAGCGATCCTGCTCGGGGAGCAGCACCGGCTCGCCGGCCGCGTCGGTCCGCGCCCGGGCACGCGAGGCCTGCAGGTGGATCAGCGCCGACAGCCCGTGGACCTCGGGCTCGTCGGGCGCGAGCGCCGCCAGCCTCCGGCCGAGCCGCAGCGCCTCGTCGGTCAGGTCGGTGCGCAGCAGCTCGGGGCCGGCGGTCGCCGAGTAGCCCTCGTTGAAGATCAGGTACACGACCTCGAGCACCGACGCCAGGCGCGGGCCGAGCTCGTCGCCGCGCGGCAGCTCGAACGCGGCGCCGGCGGCGCCGAGCGCGCGCTTGGCGCGGACGATCCGCTGCGCGATCGTCGCCTCGGTCGCGAGGAACGCCCGCGCGATCTCCTCGGTGGTGAGCCCGCCGACCATGCGCAGCGTCAGCGCGACCCGCGCCTCCTTGGACAGCACGGGGTGGCAGGCGATGAAGATCAGCCGCAGCACGTCGTCGCGGACCTCGTCGTCCATGGCGGCCTCGATGACGGTGTGGGGCTCGGCCTCGAGCGGTGCCTCGTGGCCGAGCACGTCGCTGGTCCGCTGTGCGAGCTTCGCGCGGCGCAGCGACGTCAGCGCGCGGTTCTTCGCCGTCGTGGTCAGCCATGCCCCGGGCTGGTTCGGCATCCCCGACACCGGCCACTGCTCGAGCGCCGCGACCAGCGCGTCCTGCGCCAGCTCCTCGGCGAGCGACACGTCGCGCACGATCCGGACCAGGCCGCCGATGATCCGGGCGGCCTCCGCCTTCCAGACCTGCGCGATCGCATGCTGCATGGCCTCGGCCGTCATCGCGGCCGAAGCGTAGCGCCGATCCGCTCAGCGCGGCGGCGGTGGGCCGCTCCCATCGAAGACCTGCAGGATCTCGCCCGTGCCATCGCCGGCGAGCTGCATGAACTCCGACGCCAGCTTGATCGCCTCGTCGCGCGAGCCGACCTCGACCAGCGCGAACCCGTCGATCACCTCCTTGGTCTCGGCGAACGGGCCGTCGGTCACGCTGACCTTGCCGCGGTCGCAGCGGAGCTGGACGCCGCGGTTCGGCCGCACCAGGCCGCCGGTCATCACGACCGTGCCGGCCTTCATGTTGCGCTCGGCGAACGCGCCGATCGCGGCCATCTGCTCGCTGGTGGGCGGCACCGCGTCGGGATTCGGGGTGTAGGTCATCAGGAACTTCATGATCGTTCTCCAGGGTGAAACGTACGATGTTGGACGGGTCAGCGCCTGGCCAGCAAGCCGCGAACCCGCGGGTCGCGCAGGTACAGCCCGCCCCACAGCAGCGCCCCGACGTAGATCGGAAACAGCACGTGGCTGATCAGCGGATCTCCGACGCGCATGTGCACGAACACCGCACCGCCGAGGTAGCCGGTGAGCAGCACCGCGCCGAGCACCGCGGTGCGCGGCACGACGTGGAGCGCGAGGCACGCCGCGAGGATCAGCCCGATCCGCGGCGCGAGGTCCGGCGGCAGCCCGAGCCGCGCCGAGGCCTCGGCCACCGCCGGCGGCGCGGCGAACTTGATCACGACGTCGAAGGCGAGGAACAGCACGGGGATCGCGGTGAGCACGCGTCCGGCCCAGCGGGAGAGCGAGGTGGTGGGGGTCAGGGTCGTGTCGAGGGTGGTCTGCATGTCCAGACGACTCACGAGCCCCTCCGAGATCGACATGAGCCGGGCGATTTTTTCAAATTCTACCCGGAGCTCGTAACCGCCTGAAACGACGGGACAGGCGTCGCCTCCACCCTCCTGGCCGACAGCGGATCTGCCGCCCTCACGGCCCTGACGACTGCGCCGCCTGCACGATCGACCGACAGCCTCACCCGGACGGCACGCCCCGGCCGCGCCGACAACCCGATCGGGATCCTGGTCGATCCGCGGTCCGATCTGCTCTCCGCCCACAATGCCGCGTTCGGCGACGACCTGCGCTTCGTGTGGATCCGGCGCTGGCCGGGGACCCGCGGCCCGAGCCGACGCCGTCCCTGGTGGCATAGACCCAGAGCCCCAGGACGATCTTGGGGTCGGTGGCGGGTGCGCCGGCGATCTCGCCGCGGGCGCGGACGTCGGCGTAGGCCCGCGTAGATCGAGGTTGTCGACGACGACGGCGGCGATCGCACGCACCTCGTGATCGGCGGGCACCTCGGCGTCGAGGTCGACCCGCTCCCAGGTGATCTGGCCGCGCTGCGCGCGCTTGACCCGCACGTCGCGCACGTCGCACTCCGGCTGCACCGGCAACTCGGTCCGGCCGACCCGGCGGGTTCGTCGGCGGCACCGGCCCACAACGCGGGCTGGGCCGCTGACCCCGTGCGGGGCGCCGGCCGATTGCGGCTCATGGCCCCGCTCGCTTCCAGCCCACGCGTAGAAGCCAGGTCTGGGCTGACGGCAACGCCAGGTCGGGCGCGCCCGCCGACGAGTACGGATCGACGTAGCCGGGCGGGTAGGTCTCGCCGCGCTGGGCGGCGTGCTTGCGCGCGTTGTCCAGCACGTAGTGGATGGCGTGGCGGACCTCGTTGGGCGTGCGCAGCACGCGCGCGTGATAGCGATCGTCGAACACGCGGCCGGAGCGCCCCATCATCCGGTTGAGCCCCTTGGCGACGCGGATCGAGAAGCCCTGGATTGCACGGGCGAGCGCGCGGCGGTTGGGAGCCTCGACCAGGAGAT
Organism: Kofleriaceae bacterium; assembly: GCA_036403075.1. Classification (GTDB taxonomy): domain Bacteria; phylum Myxococcota_A; class Polyangia; order Haliangiales; family Haliangiaceae; genus JABFXX01. Next base: position 903 of record DASWRS010000608.1, on the reverse strand, counting down.
GGATGTGGTTGCCTTGGACCGAGAACTCGATGACGCGGACGTTGAAGCGATCGCCGCCGAGCCGGAGCGCCGCTGCGATGACGCGGAACGAGCGCCGGCTGCGCAGGTTGTAGACGTGCGGCGCCATGCGCAAGGTGACGTGGAGCGGCATCGGGCGGGTCCACTCGCCGCGCGAGCGATGAGCCACGCCGGCGCGCGCACCGCGGGGCTTGCGGCCCGCGCCGGCGCGCTTGCCACCCCAGGTCCGGAACTCGAGAGCGAGCTGACGGGGGCGACGCCGGGACGCGGGTTGGGGTGACGCAGTCATCTTGATTGAGCATATATTGTCATGACCGCCGGGAAACGCAAGGGCTCGCATCGCTCGCGGTGGTGGGGCGGGCGACGTCCCCACGGGCTAACCGGCGCTGATAGGTGAGATCTTGACGAGGGGGATCGCCACTCCGGCGACCGCTGCCGCTGCCGCCGCCGCTACCGCAACCGCCACCGCTGCCGCTGCCGCTACCGCCACCGCCACCGCTGCCGCAACCGCAACCGCAACCGCAACCGCAACCGCTGCCGCTACCGCCACCGCTACCGCAACCGCCACCGCTGCCGCTGCCGCTGCCGCTGCCGCTACCGCCACCGCCACCGCCACCGCCACCGCCACCGCCACCGCCACCGCTGCCGCCGCCGCCACCGCTGCCGTGATCGCCCGCCCGCGCCGGGGGCCGTCGCCCTTGCGCCGCTCTCGCGCACCGTCCCGCGCCGAGCGCTTGAGCCACCGATGTGGCGCGGGCGGCGCTCCCACAGCTGATCGGTCGACGACGCGCGAGCTGCCGTGCCCGCGCTCGTCACGGGACGTGCGCTCCGCGGACGCATCGGGCGACGACGGCCCCCGGCGCTCGGGAGGCCAATCACAAGGAG
>DASWRS010000607.1:0-38234 GCA_036403075.1 Kofleriaceae bacterium | reverse complement strand
CCTCGTCGCCGACATCACGGGCAGCTACCGTGCGATCTGGGCCGTCCTCGCCGCCGTGCTGGTGCTGGCCTTCGTGCCGGCTGCGCTGGTGCACGAGGAGCCCGCCATGGTGGCCGCCCCGATCGCGACGACGTGAGCGGTCAGGCAGCAGGCGACGGCGCGGCGTCGAGCACGAACCCGGGGTAGCCGCGGTCGGCGACTGCATCGCAGAGCTCCCGATAGCGGCCGACGCCGCCGACATACGGCAGCAGCACGCGGGGCTTTCCGGGGATGTTGGAGCCCATGTACCAGGACTTCGCGCGCGGGAAGAGGCTCGCCTCGCCGACCTCCCGCACGTGCTCGACCCACGCGTCCTCCTCGGCGGGCGTGGGCTCGATGGTCGCAATGCCGCGCTCCCGCAGGTGGACGATGCAGCGGGTGATCCAGTCGACGTGCTGCTCGATCGAGACCATCATGTTCGACAGCACCGACGGGCTGCCCGGCCCGCTGATGGTGAACAGATTGGGAAACCCCGCGGTCATCAGGCCCAGGTACGTGAGCGGGCCATTCGCCCACTTCTGCTTGAGCGACACGCCGTCGCGGCCCGCGATGTCCACCGACACCAGGGCGCCCGTCATCGCGTCGAAGCCGGTCGCGAACACGATCGCGTCGAACGCCAGGACCTCGTCATCCAGCTCGACGCCGGTCTCGGTGATGGTCCGGATCGGACGGCTGCGCAGGTCGACCAGCCGGACGTGCGGCTGGTTGAAGGTCGCGTAGTAGCCGGTGTCGAGGCACGCCCGCTTGGTGCCAATCGGATGGTCCCTGGGACACAGCAGCTCGGCGGTCTCGGGGTCGTCGACCGCGGCGCGGATCTTCTCGCGGACCATCTCGGCGAGGATCTCGTTGGCCTCGGGGAACACCAGCTCGTCGGCGAACACGTTGGCGAGCTCGACGAGCTCGCCGGCCTGCCAGGCGGCCTCGAAGCGCTCGCGGTGGACCTCGGGCGGCGAGTACAGCGCCATGATCTGCGTCGGTGTGCTCGGCACGCCGAGCCGCGACCACTTCGCTGCCTTGCGGTAGGCGTCGCGATCCGCGTCCAGCGGTGCGCGTCGCTCCGGCCGCACGGGGCCGTTGCCGGCCGGGATCGAGAAGTTCGGCGTGCGCTGAAATACGGTGAGCTGCTGGGCCTGCGCAGCGATCAGCGGAATCGACTGGATCCCCGACGAGCCGGTGCCGATCACCGCCACGCGCTTGCCGGCGAAGTTGACGTCCTCGTGCGGCCAGCGGCTCGTGAAGTAGACCTGGCCGCGGAACCGCTCGGCTCCCGGGACATCCATCGCCTTGGGCTGTGACAGGCAGCCGGTCGCCATCACGTAGTAGCGGCAGCGGATCCGCTCGTCGGTGGTGGTCCGCAGGTGCCAGCGGTCCTCGCCGGGCTCCCAGCGCGCGGCGGCCACGCGGGTGCGAAAGTCGATGTCGCGGCGCAGGTCGTAGCGCTCGGCGACGAACCGGGCATAGCGCAGGATCTCCGGCTGGGTCGCGTACTTCTCGGACCACGTCCAGGCTCGTTCCAGCTCGGGATCGAAGCTGTACGTGTAGTCGGTCGTCGGGATGTCGCAGCGCGCCCCCGGGTAGCGGTTCCAGTACCACGTGCCGCCGACGTCGTCGGCCGCCTCGATCACGCGCGTCGAGAACCCAAGCTGCCGCAGGCGATACAGCATGTAGAGTCCGGCAAAGCCGGCGCCCACGACCACCGCGTCCACGTCGTGCGGCCGAGGGGTCGTTGTGTGGCTCCCGTGATCCATGGTCTTTGCTCCCGGTGGGGTTGTCGGGCGGCCTCGGCCGCCGGCGATCGTGCGCTCGACCTGCTCAGGCCTCGTCCTTGACCGGGGTCGCCTTGAGCGCGGCCTTGCCGTCCTTGACGTAGACGGTGAACCGGACGGCGCGGCAGCCGGTCTTGATCATCAGATCGTCGCGGTTCTTGACCAGCTTCTCGGCGAAGCGCTCGTAGACCAGGCCCGCGACCGGCTCGTTGCAGGTCTTCTTCATCGAGACGAACTGGTCGAACACCTGCTTGAAGTACGGATCGACCCGCGGGTCGAGCTCGCCCGAGCCGCTGCCGGCGGCGCCCCCGCCGAGGATGTCGTCGTCGAGGTTGAGCGGCGGCCGCTGCCCGAACGCCGGCGGCGGTGCGAGCGGCGACGACGCCGGTGGCGGCGTGAACATCGCGGCCGGCGGCGCCGCGGCCGGAGCCGGGACGGCGCGGAACGGCGGGGGTGTCCCGGGGCGCGGCGGCGACGGCGGCGGCTTGTAGGCGGGCTGCGAGCCCGAGTCGTGGAACCGGAACTCGGACGGCGGCGGTGGCACCGCGGGCGCGGGGCCGCCGGGGCGGACGCTGGGCAGCGGCGTCGCGAGCAGGTCGATCGTGCCGAGGCTGCCCGCGGGCGCGGGGCCGAGCATCTGGTCGAGGTCCTTGCGGGCCGATCGCGCGTCGCGGCCGAGCTTGTCGATGTGGATGTTGACGCTGCGCGCGATCGAGCCGAGCTTGCCGCCGTGGCTGTCCTCGTTCAGCCGCTCGGCGTCGCCCTTGGCGAGCCGGACCGCGTCGGCGGCGAGCCGGCGCAGCGGCCGATCGACCTCGAGCAGCATCAGGCCGATGCCCACGCCGAGCGCGATCAGGAACCCCGCGCCGACCAGGACCCACGGGAAGTTGCCGAACGCCAGGTCGTCCTGCTTGACCGCGCGGAGCGTGCCGAAGAAGCCGAGCGCGTCGGGGCGCCGGGTCAGCACCGAGTAGTAGGCCTGCTTGGCGGCGGCCTCGCCCGGCAGGCGCGCGACGAGCACGGTGTACTCGTCGGCGCCGGCGTGGACATCGACCGTCCGGACCAGCTGGCAGTCGGACGCGAGGTCGTCGCCGAGCTTGCTCAGCGAGGCCTGCAGCGCGGCGTGGTCGAACGCGATCGTCCGGCTCCCCGCGACGCCGTCCGCGCCGAGGTGAAACCCCATGTCGACGTCGAGCGACTTGACCAGGGTCTGGGCGAGCTGGTTGGTGACCTGGTGGCCGAGCACGACCGCGCCGGCGTAGGCGCCCTGCTTGACCACCGGCGCCGCGGACACGAAGTACATCGTGCCATTCTGCGCCCAGACGTCGTCGCGCAGGTAGCCGGCGAGCGCGTCGTCGATCAGCGGCCGGCCCGCGGCGATGTCGCCGAAGTCGTTGTCGTCGAGCCGGACCCGCGCGACCACGCGGCCGCGCCGATCGATCAGCATCGCGAAGTCCGGCTTGCGGTTGCCCTGGATCGCCTTCATCACCGTGTCGCCGACATCGCGCACCTGCTTCATGCGCGCCTCGTCGAGCCGGTCGGCGCCCGACGCCGTGTCGAGCGCGTTCATGATCTCGGGCGAGCGTGCGAACGCGCCGGCGAGCTCGACCCGGTTGCGCGCATCGTCCGCGAGCAGGATGTGGATCACGCTGCACGCGGTCTGGAGCCGGGCCGCCTCGCCGCGGAGCTGGGCGCGCTGCGCCGGCCACGGCAGCACGAGCGCGACGGTCAGCGCCGCGGCGGCGGCCAGCGTGATCACGAACAGCCAGATCTTGGACCAGAACACCGCGTCACTTCTTTCCCGGCGAGCCGACCAGCGCAGGCAGCTTCGCGTTGACCTCGGTCCGGTTCGTGCGGCCGCGGGACGCCACGGTGACGTCGGTGGTGAACGCCAGCCAGTCCGAGCGCTTGCCGCGGGCCTCGGCGGCGGGGTCGTAGTAGAACACGCGCAGCTTGTAGCTGCCGTCCGGGACGTCGGTCATCTCGAACCGGCCGCCGTCGTCGACGCTCGCGACGTGCGCGGTCGCGACCACGACGATCTTGCCCTTGAGGTGCCGCGCATCCTTGTCGCCGATCGTGTAGATCGCCGGCTGGGTCGCGCGGAACGACTTGGTCCCCGTCGGGTTGAGCGGCCCCGAGATCAGCCTGGGGTCCTCGGCGGCCAGGATCGTCCGCGGGATCTTGGTCTGGTTCCTGATGACGACCTCGGCGCCGACCGGCACCGCGATCACCGGGCGCGCGAACGACTCGCCGACGAGGTCCCAGTTGACCTGCGCGGGCGCGGTGTCGGAGCGCGCGTCGCCCTCGAGCACCACGATCAGGTACGGCGCGAGGCTGGGCTTCTTGATGTCGGCCAGCGGGTTCTCGACCCGGTCGATGAAGCCGCGGGCGATCACCGGGCCGCGCTCGGGGGCGGGGGGAAGCTCGAGCTTGCCGACGACCGTGCCAGCCCTCGCCGGGGCCGCCACCGCCAGCGCCACCGCCATGACGAGGCTCGCGAGGACACTGACGATTCCGACCGGGGAGCCGCGCCGCATGGGCCTGCGGTCATCGTAAAAGACCCGCGCTCTCGACGGCAAGCGGCGCCGGCCGCTACCGGCCGTCTGGTGCGGTAGGAACGTCGCACCTGGTCGAACCACTTCAATCCTACGACGGCTCGTGGTATGGCTCGATGCGCGTGCGAGTGGTGTCCATGGCGCTCCTGGTGATCGCCGCCTGCGGCGGCGGCGGCTACATCCAGCGTCTTCCGCTGCAATGGAGCGGGGTCGACACCCTGCCCCGGTCCAGCACGTCCGTGGCGTCGGCCTTCGCCGCATCGCCGCTCAGCTTCGGGGTGCGCGACGTCCGTCCCGACCCCTCCGCGGTCGGGACCTATGAAGAGGACGGCTTCATCGTCCGGACCGCCGACAACGTGGGTCGGTACTGCGCCGACCGCATGGGGGAGATGCTGATCCACGCGGGCGCTCGCATGAATCAGCCGCCGGTGGCGGCGCTCGAGGCCGAGCTGCTCGACTACCTGGTCGTGGAAGGCGACACCTTTGCCGGCACGGTCCGGATCCGCGTGATCGTCCGTCGCGGTGGCGGTGCTCCCTGGTCCAAGGTCTACGTGGGCACGAGCAAGCGCTGGGGCCGCACGCATAACCCGGAGAACTTCAACGAGGCGCTGTCGAACGCGCTCGCGGAGGCGACATCGCAGCTCGTGCAAGACGAAGACTTTGCGAGCTCCCTCGCGGACCTGCCTGCGGCAGGAGGTCCGATGCAGCGCCCGCCGTTGCCGCCGCCGCCGCCGGGGCCTCCAGGAAGCTGAGCTCGTGGCCGCGCTGGATGTACTGGTGATCGGAGCCGGACCCGCGGGTTCCGTCGCTGCCGCCATGCTGGCGCAGCGCGGATACCAGGTCCTGGTCCAGGAGCGGCAACAGTTCCCGCGGTTCTCGATCGGGGAGAGCCTGCTGGCCTACAGCACGCAGCTCCTGCTCGAAGCGGGCGTGCTCGAGGCCGTCCTCTCCGCCGGGTTTCAGTTCAAGAACGGCGCGACGTTCGTCTGCGACGAGCTGTACTCGGAGTTCAACTTCGCCGACAAGCTCACCGCGGGATGCTCGTTCACGTTCCAGGTGCTGCGCTCGGAGTTCGATCACCTCCTGGCCAGGGAGGCCGAGCGTCACGGCGCGACCGTGCAGTACGGCATCGAGATCACCGCGGTCGACGTCGGTTCCGCGCGGCCCTCGGTCACCGCGCGGAACCAGGCCGGCGAGGTCGTGGTCCACCAGCCCCGCTTCGTGCTCGACGCCAGCGGCTTCGGCCGCACGCTCGCACGGCTGCTCGAGCTCGAGAAGCCGTCGGGGTTTCCGGTGCGCGCCGCGCGATTTTGCCACGTCAAGGACGGCATCGTCGCCGGTGCGTTCGATCGGCAGAAGATCCGGATCGGCATCAACCCGACCCACCGCGACGTCTGGTCCTGGCTCATCCCGTTCCCGGATGGCACCAGCTCGCTCGGCGTCGTGGCCGCGCGCGACCACCTCGCCCGCTACACCGGCAGCGACGAGGAGCAGTTCTGGGCCATGATCGGCGACGAGCCGAAGCTGCGCAGCCTGCTCGAGCAGGCCCATACGATCCGGCCGATCGGCGAGATCGTCGGCTATGCCGCCAACGTCAAGGCGCTGCACGGGCCCGGGTTCGCGCTGCTCGGCAACGCCGCCGAGTTCCTCGATCCGGTGTTCTCGTCGGGCGTCACGATCGCATTGCACTCGGCCAAGCTCGCGGCCTCGGTGCTCGATCGCCAGTTCCGCGGCGAGGCCGTCGACTGGCAGGCGGAGTTCGCCGGGCCGCTGATGTTCGGCGTCGAGACGTTTCGTACGTTCGTCAACGGCTGGTACGATGGCAGCCTTCAGGACGTGATCTTCTATCCGGACAAGGTCCCCGCGATCCATCGCATGATCTGCTCGGTGCTCGCCGGCTACGCGTGGGATCCGGCCAACCCCTACAACGGCCCGCAGTCGGCGCGCCGGCTGCGCGCCCTGGCGACGGCGTGCCGGAACGGCAGCCCGGCCACGACCGACGAGGCCACAGGCCCGTCGTGACCGGTGGCCACCCGATCACGGCTGCGGCACTCGCCAACTGCCTCGGCACGGACAGCCGTACGGTGTTCGCGCGCGCGTTTGCCGGCGCCGACGCGTTCTCGGCGGCCAGCGCGTACCACGAGCTTCCGTTCGCCACGATGCTCGGGATCATGCCGCGCTGCGAGATCGACGTCGTCGATTGCGTTGCCACGCGGCTCGCCACGGTCGCGCTCGCGTCGGTGCGGCAGCTGCGACCCGCGGTGCGCGCCGCGGTGGACCGCTGGGGCGCACGACGGATCGCGTACGTGTTCGCGAGCTCGACCGGGGGCCTCGAGGAGACCGAGCGAGCGCTGGCGCCGGATCCGCGCCTGCCGCTGTCGAGCGCAGGCTATCGCTACACCGACCACGGGATCGATGCCACGAGCGCCGCGATCGCGCGCAGCCTCGGTATCGGCGGCGTGTGCATGGCGATCTCGACGGCGTGCTCGTCGAGCTTCCACGCGCTGGCGTCCGCGATCCGGCTGATCGACCGCGGCCTCGCCGACGCGGCGGTGGTCGGCAGCGCCGATTCGCTGTGCCGCACCACGATCTTCGGGTTTCACAGCCTCGGCCTGGCCTCGCCCACCGCGACCCGACCGTTCGCACGAGACCGCTGCGGGATCACGCTCGGCGAGGGCTCGGCCTACGTCGTGATCGAGCGCGACGCGGAGGCGACCCGGCGCGTCGCCCTCGCGCGGATCGCCGGGATCGGCGCCGCCTCCGACGCGTTTCACCATACCAGTCCACATCCGGACGGCCTGGGCGGCCAGCTCTGCATGCGGCAAGCGATCGATCGCGCCGGCATCACGCCGAACGACATCGATTGCGTCAGCGCGCATGGCACCGGCACGCGGCTGAACGACGCCGCGGAGGCAGCCGCCGTGAGGCACGTGTTCGAGCGGCGGGTGCCGATGACCGCGACCAAGAGCTTGACCGGTCACACCCTGGGCTCGGCGGGGCTGACCGCGCTGATCCTCGCCGTCGAATCCCTGCGGCGCCAGGAGATCCCGGCGACGCTGCGCCTCGAGCCGGCGGACGACAGCCTCGGCGTGGCGATGGTGGACAAGCTCACCCCGCGGCGCATGCAGCGGATCCTGGTCAATGCCTTCGGCTTCGGCGGAAGCAATGTCAGCGTCGTCGTATCGCAGCCGGGCCCGGGGCCGTCATGACCAGCGCCACCGCGGTCGGGTCCATCCAGATCCTCGGAGCGGCGTTCTTCTCGACCCATCACGCATCGGCCCTGGACGTGCTGGCAGGACGCGGCCGGCCGTTCACACCGCCGAGCTACCGGCTGCTCGTGGGCCGCGCGCGCCGGTTCACCAGCCTGGTCACGCAGATGCATATCGAGGTATGTGGCGCGCTGCTGCCCGGCGCCGCGGACCCGCCGATGGCCGTGTTCGCGACCTGCCAGGGCGAGATCCAGACCGCCGAGAAGCTGATCGCCGACCTTCGCGACAGCTCGATGGTGAGCTCCGCACGCTTCGCGCTCAGCGTGCACAACACGCCCTCGGGGCTGTACTCGGTCGCCACCGGCAGCACCGCTCCGACCACGACCGTCACCGGCGCGAACGCGATCGCGGCGGGCTGGCTCGAGGCATCGCTGACGGCGCTCGACGCCGGCCGGACCGTGCTGCTCAGCATCGCCGACGAGCCGGTGCCGGCGGTGTTCCGCGGCCCGGAGGAGCCGGTCGGCGTCGCCGCCGCGTTCCTCCTCGGGGCGTCGCCGGCGGGCGGCCGGGCGCAGCTCGCGGTCACACCGTGCAGCGAGGACGCCGAGCTCGACGCGGTCGAGGTGCTGGCCCGCGCGGCGGAGGCCTGGAGGCACAATGAGCCGGCGACGGTGGCGCTCGGTCGGATCCAGCCGGGGACGATGCTGGAGCTCCGCGTCGCAGCGCAGGAGGCGCGCGCGTGACCGGCGCCGGTGACGCGGTCGGCCCGGCCGCCGACCACCTGCCGCATCAGCCGCCGATGCGCTTGATCGATGACCTCGTCGAGGTCACCGAGCACCGAGCGGTCTGCCGCACGACGATTCATCCCGATTGCGTGTTCGCGATCGACGGCCTCGTCCATCCCGGCGCGATGATCGAATTCGTCGCGCAGGTCTGCGCGATCTACCTCGGCGTGCGATCGGCGCGCACGGGCGATCCACCGCGCTTCGGGCTGATCGCGGCATGCCGGGAGATCACGTTTGCCGTCGACCGCTTCGCGGTCGGCGACGAGCTCACGATCGTCGCGAACAAGGTCTTTGGCCAGGGCCCGATTGCCACGTTCACCGGCACGGTGGTCCGCGGCGATACGCTGTGCGCCACGCTCGAGCTCTCCGTCGTCGACGCCGAGCTCGCCGCGCTGCAGCAGGCCGCGGAGGACGACGGATGACCGCGGCGCGCGCGGAGGGAGTCCGGCCGGGAGGATCGACGTCCCGCAAGGTGGCGCTGGTCACCGGGGCGAGTCGTGGCATCGGCGCTGCGGTCGCGCGCAGGCTGGCAAGCGACGGCTTCGACATCGCCCTGACCTGCGTCCATCAGCGCGGGGCGGCGGACGCGCTCGCGGCGGAGCTCCGCGAGCTCGGCCGCCAGACCTGGGTGGCGCAGTTCGATGTCAGGGACCAGGCCCAGTCCCGCGCCGCGATCGACCAGCTCCTCGCCCAGACCGAGATCCACGTGGTCGTGAACAACGCCGGCGTGGCCGCGGACGCGGCATTCCCCGCGCTGTCGCCGGCGGCGTGGCATGACGTGATCGACACGTCGCTCGCCGGCTTCTTCCACGTGACCCAGCCGCTCGTCATGCCGATGGTCCGGCGCAGGTGGGGCCGCATCATCAACATCGCGAGCGTCTCGGGCGTCCACGGCAACCGGGGCCAGGTGAACTACTCCACGGCCAAGGCCGGGCTGATCGGCGCCACCAAGGCGCTCGCGATCGAGCTCGCCAGCCGCAACATCACCGTCAACGCGGTGGCGCCGGGGCTGATCGACACCGACATGGTCGCGTCGGCGCCGGTCGACGAGATCCTGAAGCACATCCCGATGAAGCGAATGGGCACGGCGCAGGAAGTCGCCGGCCTCGTCGCCTACCTGGCGAGCGACGAAGCCGCGTACATGACCGGCCAGGCGCTGGTCATCGCGGGAGGGCTGTGATCATGAGGCGGGTCGTCGTGACCGGAATCGGTATCGTCAGCCCGCTGGGCTGCGATGTCGACGAAGCGGCCGCGCGCCTGCGGGCCGGCGACCACGGGATCGCGCCGGTACCGCACTGGGATGCGATCGGCCATCTCTCGCCGCGGGTCGCGGCGCCGGTGACCCTGCCGAAGGCGCTCGAGATCCCGCACAAGGCCGCCCGCACGATGGGGCGCGTGGCGCAGCTCGCCACCGTCGCCACCACGATCGCGATCCGCGACGCGGGGCTCGGCGCGGACGAGCTCACCGACGGCACGGTCGGCGTGGCCTACGGCAGCACCCACGGCTCGTCCCAGGCCAACGAGGACTGGGTGCGCAAGCTGGTCGAGCACAACAGCTTCCTCGGGATGTCGGCCACGACGTACCTCAAGTTCATGAGCCACACGACCGCGGCGAACCTGGCGACGCACTTTGGCGTTCGCGGCCGGGTGATCTGCACGTCCGCGGCCTGCGTGAGCGCGACCCAGGCGGTCGGCCACGGCTTCGAGGCGATCGGCTCGGGTCTCGCCGACGTCATGGTGTGCGGCGGCGCCGAGGAGCTCCACTACAGCCACGCCGCGGTGTTCGACATGCTCCACGCCGCCAGCAAGGCGTTCAACGCGACCCCGGAGCTCACGCCCCGGCCGTTCGATCGGCGGCGCGACGGGCTGGTCGTCGGCGAAGGCGCCGGCACGCTGGTGCTCGAGGACCACGAGCGAGCCAGGCGGCTCGGCAAGCGGATCTATGCCGAGATCCTCGGGTTCGGCACCAACTGCGACGGCACCCACGTCACCAACCCGTCGAGCGATGGCATGCGCCGCGCGATGGAGCTGGCGCTGCGCTCGGCGCGCTGCGGCCCCGAGGCGATCGACTACGTCAATGCCCACGCCACCGGCACGATCATCGGCGACATCGCCGAGAGCCAGGCGACATACGCCGTGTTCGGCGACCGCGTGCCCGTCAGCTCGCTCAAGGGCAACCTCGGGCACACGCTCGGCGCCTGCGGTGCGATCGAGCTCGCGTTCGCGATCTCGATGTTGCGCGAGGGCTGGATCGCGGCGACGCGCAACCTCGAGGTCGTCGACGAGCGCTGCGCGCCGCTCGACTACGTGATGGGCCAAGCGCGCAGCGCGAAGCTCGCGCGCGTGCTGTGCAACAAGTTTGCGTTCGGCGGCATCAACACCAGCCTCGTCGTCTCGGCGATATGATCTCGCGAGGGACCCGGTGCTGAAGGCGTTTGCGGTGAAGCTCGTCGCCGTCGCGGCCGGCCTGGTGACGGTCTGGACCTTGCCGCACGGCTGGGCGGTGCCGGCGATCGCCGCGATCGCGATCGCCACGGTCGGGTTTCTGACCCACGCGATCGTGCACCCGGACAGCCAGTTCTTCGTCCCCGTGGTCAGCCGGCTCGCGACCGACGAGCCCGTCGTCGCGCTGACCTTCGACGACGGCCCCGACCCGGTCGTCACGCCACAGGTCCTCGATGTCCTCGGCGCGCACCGCGCGCGCGCGACGTTCTTCGTCCTGGGAGAGCGCGCGGCCCGGTACCCGGAGCTGATCCGACGCATGCACCGGGAGGGCCACACCGTGGGAACGCATACCCAGCGCCACCGGCTGTGGTTTCATTTCGGCAGCAGGACCCATATCCGGACGGAGATCGAGGACGCGATCGCGGTCGTCGCCGGGATCTTGCCGGCGCGGCCGACGCTGTTTCGACCGCCGCAGGGCCTGCGCACGCCGTGCTTCGCCTCGGGGTGGAAGACCACGCGCGGGCTGACCTGCGTCACGTGGTCGGTGCGCGGGCTCGATTCGCGCGCGACCACCGCGCGGGCGATCGTCGCGCGCGTGACCGGCCGGCTCGCGCCCGGTGCCATCGTCACGCTGCACGATGGCACCGGCCTGGGCGGGAGCCGTGATCGCGCGCCGACGCTCCAGGCACTCGCCACCATCCTGACCGAGTGCGAGGCGCGTGGCCTGCGCTGCGTGGCGCTGGGCGAGGTCGAAGGCGCGGTGCGGTGATGGCTGGCCCGGCCACCGTGCCGCTGTATCCGCTCAAGGACCGGCTGCCGGCCGCGATCTACTGGATCTATCGAGGGACGCGCACGATCCTGGTCGCGTCGTGCTTCGCGGTGTTCTGGTCGGGCGCCGTGCTGATCGGGTGGATCTGGCTCCCGATCGTCAGCCTGTGGCCGGCTTCGCACGCCGACCGGATGCGACGGATCCATCGCAGCGTGCGCCGCGGCTTCAGGCTGTTTCACTGGATGATGCGCGTGCTGCGGCTCTACCACCGCGTCAGCACGGTCCAGGTGCTGCGACCGGCCGGCTCGCCCGTCGTGCTGGTCGCCAACCATCCAACGCTGTGCGACGTGACCTCGATCGCGTCGCTGTTCCCCGACGTCGTGGCGGTGGCTCGACCCAGCTTCGCGCGCAACCCGTTGCTCGGGCCGCTGGTTCGAGGCTGCGGCTTCGTCCCCACCGGCATCCACGTGCTCCGGGAATGCCAGGAGCGGCTGCGCATGGGCTTCGACGTGCTGGTGTTCCCGGAAGGTACGCGGTCGCCGGTCGGCGGAGCGCTGCACGCGTTCCATCGCGGTGCCTTCGAGCTCGCGGAGCGCGCCGGCGTGCCGATCGTGTTGCTGAAGCTGACCTGCGTACCCTCCGCGCTGTCGAAGGGGCTGCCGATCTGGAAGGTCGCCGATCGCATGGCGGTGCTGACGATCGAGCCGGTCGCCACGATCGATCCCGCGGCGACCGGGCTCGGCAGCAAAGTGCTGTGCCGCGAGATCGAGCGGCGCTATCGTGAGCTGCTTGGATATCCTGTGGCGACCGGCGCGGCCGGCGCGGCTCAACCTGTCGGAGACCTCCCGTGACCACGTCAAATCTGCATCAAGAGATCAAGCAGCTCATCGTCGAAGTGCTCCAGCTCGAAGACGTCGATCCCGCATCGATCTCGGACACCGGGGCACTGTTCGGCGACGGATTGAACCTCGATTCGATCGATGCGCTGGAGCTCGCGGCGGCCATTGCCCGCAAGTACGATGTCGAGGTCGCCCAGGACCAGCAGACTCGCGACGCATTTCGCTCGGTGCAGCACCTCGCGGAGTTCATCACGAGCAAGCGAGCCGCCGCCGGTACCGATCCCGCCGGCTAGCGCGCTACGTCGCACAGGTGAGCAACGTGTGGCTCATGCCGATCGCCTCGTCGGATTCCACGCGCAATCCCACGCTCGCGATCAGGTCCAGGAGATCCTGCGAGTGGTACATCCGGCTGGTCCCGTTGGCCATGCACGAGAAGTACAAGCTGAGGCCTTGCAAGCACAGCTCACCGACCTCGTTGGGCTGGCGATCCCAGAACGCTTCCATGATGCAGAGCCTGCCGCCCGGGACGAGCGCGGCCCTGCCCCGCTCGAGCAGCCTCGCGATGTCCGGTTCTCCGAAGCAATCGAGCAGCTGACTCATCCACACGACGTCGAACCCGGTCGGAAACGCCTGGCCATGATCGAGCAGGTCGAGCGGGACGGTGCGCAGGCGTGCCTCGAGCCCCGCGGCAACCGCGTTGTGTTGCAGCCGGGCGAGCTGCCCCGGGTGATCGAGCACGGTGACCTCGACGTCGGAATCGTGACCGAGACAGTGCAGCGCCCACTTCCCCGTGTTGCCACCGACGTCGAGCAACTTCCTCGGCCGGTGCGCGAACACGCGGGGAAACGCCAGCGGGAACGCGCCATCGGAGTAGAAGTGATCGAACGCGAACCAGCTGCGCTGAACGTCCGCCGGGAGCTGGGTGAGGCCTTCGTAGATCGTCGGCCAGCTGCCGAACACCTCGAGCCCGGCAGGCTTGCCGGTCCGCAGGCTGTCCTCGAGCCGCGACGCACCGGCGTAGCACACGTCCTGGACGAAGTTGGCGTTGACGTTCGTCATCGGATCGAAGAGCCAGAGCTGGCCCGCGTCCGTGAGCCGATACCGCCCGGCCTCGAGCGCGACGAGCTCGAGCGCCAGGCACCCTTCGAGCAGGACCCGCGTCGCGTACAGCGACACACCGGCGCGAGCGGCGACGTCGGCGGGAGCCAGGCCCTCGGACCTCGACGCGTGAACGGCCGCCAGCACCCCCATGTTGCGCGCCGCCATCGCCGCCTGGAAGAACAGCGGCGAGAACGCGAGCTGGTGAACCTGGCGATAGTGTTTCGGGACGCGGTTTTGTCGGCGGGCCATGAGGAGCTCGATTGCTGTGTTCGCCCGCTCGCTCCCCCCGCTGGCGGCGCGCGATCGAGCTTGAATTCGGGCCTTCGTAACTACACTATCGGCCGCGCATGCAGCCACCGCAAGCACCGTCGAAGGCCGAGATCCTTCGCGAGATCCAGCACATGATGAAGGACCTGTTCGGGCTCGATGCGGCACGCGTCCAGCCGGCCGCGCGCCTGGCCGAAGATCTCGAGCTCGACAGCCTCGACGCCTGTGATCTCGCCATCAAGATCGAGGACATCACCGGGCTGGGCTTCACCGAGGACCAGCTCCGCGCGCTGCGCACCGTCGACGACGTGATCCTCGCGATCGAGGCGATCGTCCGCACCCGCGGAATGCCAGCGCTTCGATCCGCGGCCCACGCGCAGACCGATTCATGACAGCACGCCGGGTCCGGGCGATGGCGCTGGTGGTCGCAGCAGCCGTGACCGGAGCGGCGGTCGCCGGCCCTGCGCCGGCAACCGGCAGCGACGTGCCGCCCGCGCGCCTGCTGTCCGGCGATGCCGCCCACGGCGCGGCCCTCGACCCGGTGTTCGCGCAGTTCAAGCTCGAGCGGCTCGGCTGCAAGTTCAGCGAGCAGAAGCACATCGCGTTGCTCGCGCGCCCGCTGTCGTCGACCGGGACGATCTACTTCGAGCGCGACAGGGGCATCGCGCGCACGACCTTGACGCCGAAGCGGCAGCAGGTCGTGCTGACCCGGACGTCGCTCCGCATCCGCACCGACGAGCGCACCGAGGACATCCCGCTCGACAAGAGCAAGGACCTCAAGGCGTTCGCGTTGATCTTTCCAGCGCTCCTGCGCGGCGAGCGCACCGAGCTGGAGCGCGCCTTCGACCTCGGGCTGTACGGCAGCGACAAGGCCTGGTGGGCGCTGGCGCTGACCCCGAAGACCGACTCGCTTCGCGCGCTCGTGCGCCGGGTCGTCGTGTTCGGCCGTCACGGCGAGATCGTCTCGCTGCAGATCACGGAGGCGAGCGGGGACATCACGGACACGCGCTTGACCGAGCTCCGGAAGGACGGCGACGTGCCAGACGCCGAGGTCGCCGCCGCTTTCGGAGCGCGGTGATGCGATGGCGTGGCCGCGCCGCGACCCTCGTCGTGGTGCTCGGGACCGCCCTCGGGTTCGCCGCCGCCGCGCCGGCCTTCCGGTTCACGACCAAGATCACCGACTTCCTGCCCGATGACAGCGCAAACCGCGGGGCCCAGATCGCCGCCCTGCTCGCCGAGACCGAGCTCGCGCGGGTCCTGATCATCGATCTCACGCTGGGCGAGCCGCGCGCGGCGCCGGACCGGCTGGCGACCCTGACCCGCTCGTTGCTCGGCTTCCTGCACGGTCAGCCCGATGTCGCGGTCGCCCGGAGCGGGTTCACCGAGGCCGACGTCACGGCGATGCTCGCGTTCCTCGAGGCGTGGCCGGCGACGACGTTCCTGCCGGTCACGGCGTACAGCGACGAGGCGTTGACCGCGCGGCTGTCGCGGCTCCGCGACCAGCTCGGCGGTCCGGCCGGGGTGATGGTCCGCCGGACCGCGCCCCGCGATCCGCTCGGGGGCATGTGGGAGCCGCTCGAGGCCCTGCGGGGCGTGCAGGCCAGCTCGCTGGTGGACGAGGCCGGCGTGCTGTTCACCGCCGATCACCAGCACGCGTTCGTGTTCGTCGAGACCCGGTCGTCGCCGTTCGACAGCGACGCACAGCGGCAGTTTCGCGCCGCGCTCGACGGCTGGATGGCGAGCTCGGGGCCGGCGCCGGCGCGGCTCCAGACCGCCGGAACGGCGCAGTTCGCGATCGCCTCGGAGGCCCAGATCAAGGGCGACGTGAACCGGATCGGCATCATCTCGACGGTCGGGATCGTGGCGATCTTCCTCGTGCTGTTCGGCTCGGTACGCATGATCGTGCTCGGCTTCGTCCCGATGCTGTTCGGCAGCGCCGTCGCGGTGCTCGCCTGCCAGGCCTGGTTCGGCGAGATCCACGGCATCACGATCGCGTTTGGCACCTCGCTGCTCGGCGTCGGGCTCGACTACGTCGAGCACTACTATGCGCACTTCGTGCTCGGCGATTCCGTGCCTGCGACGACCACGATGAAGCACGTGGCGCCGAGCCTGGCGCTCGGTGCGCTCACCACGATCCTGGGGTTCGTCGGCATCGCCGCGTCGGGCCTGATGGGGCTGCGCCAGATGGCCGTGTTCTCGGTGGTCGCGATCGTCGCCTCGATGGCGGCGACGTACTGGATCGTCCCGCTGTGGATGCCGGCAAACTACCGGCCGCCGCGCTCGCTGGCGATCGTCAACCGCGCCGCGCTGGCGTTGCTGGTCCGGGTGACCCGGCGGACGCGGGGCCGGCGCTGGCGGCTGATCGCGCTCGGGCTCGCGGCGATCGTCACCGCCGGCGCCGTTCGCGCCGCGGTGTTCTCCGACAACGTGAACATGCTGGTCAGCGACGCCGGACCACACGTCGTCGACGACCGCGCCGTGCGGGCACGGCTGGGCCAGGACGCGAGCTGCTTCGCCATCGTCACCGCCGGCAATGACGAGGCGCTGCTCGGCGCGATCGGCCGCGCCACCGCCGAGCTCGCGCGCGCGCAGGCGGCCGGGACGGTCGCGTCCTGGGCGCCGCTGGGCCGGCTGCTACCGAGCCGCGGCGACCAGCTGGCGCGGTTCGCCGCGGCCCGCGAGGCGGCCCCCCGCATCCGCCGCGTCATGGAGCAGCTCGACTTCGTTCCGGATCAGTTCCAGGCGTTCTGGGACGCGCTCCGCGCCCCGGCCCCCGCGCTCCTCACGATCGCCGACGTCCGCCGCTCGCCGCTCGCGCCGCTGCTCGCGGCCTGGGTGCCGGCCCATGCCACGCCGATCGCGCTGATCCCGCTCGTCGGGGTGAGCGATCTCGCGGCGCTGCGCGCGCAGGTCCCGAGCGCCGCGATCATCGCACCGGCCCGGACGATCGAGGAGCTGTTTCGCGGGGTCCGGATCCGGACCGTGATCGCCTCCGCGCTCGGCCTCGCGGCGATCTTCGTGCTGCTGCTGGTCCGCTACCGCAGCGCACGCAAGCCGGTGATCGCGCTGGCGCCGGGCCTCCTGGCCTGCGTCGCCACCGTGGCCACGCTCGTCGCGGCGGGCGTGCCGCTCACCATCCTGCACGTGATGTCGCTGCTCCTGGTGGTGTCGATGGGCGTCGATTTCGGGATCTTCCTGGTCGATACCACGGACACCGTCGAGGAATCGGCCCGGACGATGGTCAGCATCCTCACGGCCTCGATCACGACCGTGCTGTCGTTCGGGCTGCTCGGCCTGAGCGAGAGCCCGGGCCTGGCCGCGCTGGGGATCACGGTGACGCTGGGCGTCACGTTCAGCCTGGTGTTCTGCGTCGTCCTGGCCTCGCTGGCCGGCCCCCGCCTCGTGACCCGGGACCTCGTTCCATGACCACGATGCGCGCCGCGGCGATCGCCTTGCTCGCGCTCGGCGCCGGCTGCCGCCACCCGGCGCGCAGCACGGTGATCTCGACGACCGCGCCCGCGGAGTACCCCTGCGTGCTCCACGATCCGCGCACGCTGCCGCAGGACTTCATGGTTCGCCAGAGCCTGACGATCCGCACGCAGCGCGACGGCAAGCCGGTGGAGGGTGGGTTCGACGCCGTGGTCCAGAAGCAGGGTGATACGCTGCTGATCGTGGGCTTCGGGCCGATGAATGTGAAGGCGTTCACCATCGCGCATCGCGGCGATCGCATCGAGGTGACCCGGTTGCTCGGCCCCGAGCTGCCGTTCTCGCCCCGCAACGTGGTGGTCGACGTCCACCGCGTGTTCTTCAAGCGGCTCGCCGCCCCGACCCAGCCCGGCTTCTCGGGCGTGGTGCGCGGCGAGCTCGACGGCGAGCACGTCGAGGAGACCTGGCGCGACGGCGAGCTCCGCGCGACCGTGTTCACGCGCCCGGGCAGCGCGCTCGCGGGTGCGATCCGCATCGAGCTGGGGCCGGGCTGTCATCCGGACCGGTGCGAGCCCGAGTCGGCGATGCTGCGCAACGAGTGGTTCGGGTACACGTTGACGATCGCCAACGACGGCTACGAGAGGCTGTAGATGAAGACCGTCCTGGGCGTCGTCTCCACGCTGTTCATCCTCGCGTCACCCTGGGTCCTGTACTGGACGCTGTCGCAGCAGCAGGTCGGAGTCGCCGCGGTCACGCTGATCACCTGGGTGATCGTGCGGAGCATTCCGGTGCTGATCTCGGCCCGGCGCGAGCAGCGGGCCGCCGCCCTGCAGCTGTCGGCGATCGCCCTGGTGTTCGCGCTGCTCGGCTGGATCTCGAACAACGGCACCTGGCTGCTCGTCCTGCCGTCCGCGACGCAGGCGACCTTCGGGCTCGCGTTCCTGCGCTCGCTCACCGGCACGCCGCTGATCGAGCACTTCGCGCGGATGGTGAAGCCCGCGCTGAGCATCCCGGAGCTCGCGCATTGCCGCCGCTGGACCCTGATCTGGGGGATTTACCTGCTCGTGCTCGCGGCGCTGGGGCTCGTCCTGGCCCGCTGGGCGACGCTCGCGGTGTGGACGGTGTATGTCGGCGCCCTGAGCTACGCCCTCGTCGGCGCGCTGTTCGCCGTCGAGTACCTCGTCCGCAAGATCCGGTTTCGCGACTACGGCCGCAACCCGCTTGACCGGCTGCTCGGCAAGTTGTTTCCTACCGCCCGGTCCGGCGTGAGTTGATGCTGAGCGCGCTTCTATCCTCCGATCGTGGCCAGCCGTGGATCGATCGCGACGCCGGGTCCCAGCTCGACCTCGTCGCGCACGCCCACGGCGTCGCGGCGCTGCTCGAGCCCGGCGGCGGCCGCGTCGTGCTGTCGTGCAGGCACGCGCGATCGTTCGTGCCGGGGCTGCTCGGCGGGTGGCTGGCAGGAGCGACGATCGAGCTCCTGCCCAACGTGCAGCCGGGCACGCTCGATCGCGTCGATGCGGATCGGGACGTCGCGTACGTCCTGCACGACGACACCGGCCGGCAGGAGCGCTCGCCCAGGGCGATCTACGTCCCCGATGTTCCGCGGATCGCACCCGGCACACCCGCGGGCGCGCCGTGCCGGCCGGCCGCGTGGCCCGAGATCGCCGCGCGCATGACCACCTCCGGCACCACCGAGCGGCCCAGGCCCGTCGCCAAGTCGATGGCGCAGATCCTCGGCGAGCTCGACGTGCTCGCGGCGGTCGTTCCCGCCGCGCGCTGCGTGCTGTCGACCGTGCCGCTGTCGCACTTCTACGGCTTGCTGTTCGGCGCCTTGCTGCCGCTGCGGTTCGGCGCCCGGATCGTGAGCCACGACGCCCTGCTGCCGGCGGACCTCGCGGCGCTGATCGAGCGCGAGTCCGTCGATCTGATGGTGTCGACGCCCGCGCACCTGCGGGCGATGGCCGCCGCCGCGATGCCGCAGGGCCTGCGCGTGATCTCGAGCGGTGCCCGCATGCCGCCGGAGCTGCACCTGCGCCTCGCGGCCGACCACCGCTGGCACGTGACCGACGTGCTCGGCTCGACCGAGACCGGGGGCATCGCGACGCGCGATCACCCGATGACCGGCTGGACCCCGCTGCCCGGCGTGACGGTGTCGGCCGCGGACGGCGAGCTCGTGGTGGAATCGCCGTGGTGCGACGGCGGCCGGGCCGCGATCGGGGATCGGATCGAGCTCTGCCCCGACGGGACATTTCACCACCTCGGCCGCGACCACGAGCTGGTGAAGATCGCCGGCAAGCGGGCCCACGCCTCCGCGATCGAGGCCACCGTGCTCGCGGTCGCCGGCGTGGCCGACGCCGCGCTCGTCGTCCACGCCGCGGCCGGCAGGGAGCCGCGCGTCGCCCTGGCGATCAGCGTTGCGAGCGCCGGCCCGGCGGTCGGTCGCGACGAGATTGCGGCCGCGATCCGGCGCCAGTTCGACGCCGTGTTCGTCCCCCGGATCGTCAAGATCGTTCCGCGGATCCCACGCACCGAGCGCGGCAAGATCGACGCCGAGGCGCTGCGCGCGCTGCTCGGCCTCGGCACCGCCGCGACCACCGATCGCGTCCCGGTGCGCCGGGTCGCGACGGGCCGGTACTCGGCGTACATCGCGCCCGACCTGGTGTTCTTCCGCGGCCACTTCGCCGCGCTCGCGATCCTGCCGGGGGCCGTGCTCGTCGAGCGCGTGGTCTGGCCGATCGCGATCGCGGAGTGGCCGGAGATCGGCCCGCTGCGGGGGATCCGGCGCCTGCGGTTTCGCCGGGCGGTGTTCCCGGACCAGCAGCTCTCGGTCACCGTCACGCGGGATCAGGGCCGGGTGCGATTCGAGGTATCCTGCGCGGCGTCCCCGGTGGCGAGCGGCATCTTGCTCGTGGATTGACATGCGGCTGTGCGCGATCATCCCGACCTACAACAACCCCCTGACGCTGGCGGAGGTCGTGGCGCGCGTTCGCGAGCACATCCCCGACGTGGTGGTCGTCGACGATGGCAGCGCCGAGCCGGCGCGTGGCGTCGCCCAGCAGCTCGCCGACTCCGGCCGTTGCGAGGTGGTGTTCCGGCCCCGGAACGGCGGCAAGGGTGCCGCGGTCAAGACCGGGCTGGCGTGGGCTCGCGATCACCAGTTCGATTACGCGCTGCAGATCGATGCCGATCTCCAGCATGACCCGGCGGACATTCCCAGTCTCGTCGCCGGCGTCACCGCCGGAGCCGGAGCGCCGGCCGGCACGCTCGTGCTGGCACAGCCGATCTTCGATGCGTCGGCCCCCAAGGGTCGGCTCCGCGCACGCAAGATCTCGGTGTTCTGGGCGATGATCGAGACGCTCGGGCGCAAGGTCGGCGATCCGCTGTGCGGGTTCCGGATCTATCCGATCGCGACTGCGCTGCGCGTCGCCACCTGGGGCAACGCGATGGACTTCGATCCGGAGATCGCCGTGCGTCTGGTCTGGGCCGGGGTCGCGGTCGTGCACGTGCCGACGCCGGTGATCTACCGCACCGCGGCGGCCGGCGGCGTCTCGCATTACCGCGGGGTCACCGATACGCTGCTGATCGCGGCCGCTCATGTCCGGCTGTGCACCGAGGGCCTGTTGCGGCTCATCACCGCGCCGGTGAGGGCGTTGAT
The DNA here is from genome assembly GCA_036403075.1 of Kofleriaceae bacterium. Classification (GTDB taxonomy): domain Bacteria; phylum Myxococcota_A; class Polyangia; order Haliangiales; family Haliangiaceae; genus JABFXX01. Next base: position 17,375 of record DASWRS010000607.1, on the reverse strand, counting down.
TCGACGTTTGCGGCATGGCTGAGTGGCGCCATATCCCCGAGGCCGGCACGGTGTTCGGGATCCGCATGCTCGTGCTGCTCGCGCGCGCGTTCGGGCGCCGGATCGCCGGCTGGTTGCTCTACGTCGTGGCGCTGTACTACGCGATCGTCCGCGGCATCGCGCGCCGCGCCTCGCGCGACTACCTGCGCCGCGTCGGCCAGCGCGCGACGTTCGCGAACGTCGTGCGCCACCTGCACACGTTCGCGCAGGTCAGCCTCGACCGGCTGTTCTTCCTGACCGAGCGCTGGGAGTCGTTCCGCTTCGAGCAACGCAACCACGATCACCTGGTCGAGGCCGGGACCACCGGCCGCGGGGGTCTGCTGCTCGGGGCCCACCTCGGGAGCTTCGAGGTCATGCGCTGTCGCGCCAAGGAGTTCGGCGTGCCGATCAACGTCGTCGTCGACTTCTCGAACGCCGAGCGGCTCAATCGCGTGCTGCGCTCGCTGGCTCCCGACGCCGAGACCCGGGTGATCTCGCTGGTCGCCGATCCGGTCGCCGCGATGCTGGCGATCCGGGCGGCGATCGAGCGCGGCGAGTTCGTGGCGATCCTCGGCGACCGGCAGCCCGCCGCCAAGCCCGGCCAGGCGCGGATCGTGATGTCTCCGTTCCTGGGCGCCGAGGCGGCGTTCCCGGCGGGACCGTGGCTGCTCGCCCACGCGCTGCGCTGCCCGGTCTACTTCGTCGCCGGGGTCTACACCCGCCCCAATCACTACGCCCTGCACTTCGACCTCCTGGCCGACGAGGTTCGACTCGACCGCCGCGACCGCGCGGCCGCGCTGGCAGGCTATGTTCGCACCTACGCCGCCATGCTCGAGAGCCACGTGCGATCCGCCCCCTTGAACTGGTTCAACTTCTTCGATTTCTGGAGCCGACGTGACTGAACGCCCGCGGCTATGCATCGGCGAGACCCGCATCGGCCACGCGGACGTCGCGCGGGTCGCTCGCGGCGAGCTGTCCGTCGTGCTGACCGAGCTTGCGAGCTGGCACGATCGCATGGCCCGCAGCCGCCGGGCGGTCGAGATCCGGGCCGCCGGCGCCGAACCGTTCTACGGCGTCAACACCGGGTTCGGCGCCTCGGTCGTCAACACGGTGCCCGTCGCGTACGGCGCGAGCCTGGCGGCCAACCTGTTCCGGTTTCACGGCTGCGGCGTCGGCCCGCTGCTGCGCCCCGACGAGACCCGGGCGATCATCGTCACGCGGCTGGCCCAGCTCGCGGCCGGCTGGAGCGGCATCCGGGTCGAGACCCTGCGCGCGATGATCCGCCTGCTGCAGCACGACATCCTGCCGTGCATCCCCGAGCTCGGCTCGGTCGGCGCGAGCGGTGATCTCACGCCGATGTCGTACGTCGCGGCGGCGCTGTCGGGCGAGCGCGAGGTGTGGTTTCGCGGCGGCGTGTGTCCGAGCTCGGAGGCGCTGGCGGCCGTGGGGATCGAGCCGCTCACGCTCCAGCCCAAGGAGACGCTCTCGATCATGAACGGGACCAGCGTCATGACCGCGCTGGTCAGCCTGGCCATGGACCGCGCCGATGCGTTCGCCCGCGCGCACGCGATGGTCACCGCCTGGAGCTCGTTCCTGCTCCGCGGTCAGCCGGCGCACTTCGACGAGCGCCTGTTCCTCGCCAAGCCGCACCCCGGATCGATGCGCTACGCGGGCTGGGTGCGCGCGGGCCTGGCGTGCGGGCCCCGGCCGCCGCTCGGCAGCGGCAAGGTCCAGGATCCGTACTCGGTGCGCTGCGCGCCGCATGTCGTCGGCGTGCTCGTCGAGGCCCTGGATCAGGCGGCGGCCACGGTCGAGATCGAGCTCAACGGCGCCGGCGACAACCCGCTGATGTGCGAGGAGACCCAGGCCGTGCTGCACGGCGGCAACTTCTACGGCAGCCACATCACGCACGTCGCGGACACGCTCAAGGTCCAGGTCGCCCACGCCGCGGAGATCCTCGAGCGCCAGCTCGTGCTGCTGTGCCACTCGACGCAGACCTCCGGGATCCCCGAGAACCTCGTCCGCGTCGCGGGGCCGGGCCAGACGGCCCACCACGGGTTCAAGGCGATCGAGATCCTGGCCTCGGCGCTGGTCGCGGAGGCGATGAAGCACGCCGGGCCGGCGAGCGTGTTCTCGCGCAGCACCGAGGGCCACAACCAGGACAAGGTCCCGATGGGGCCGATCGCGGCGCGCGATCTGCGTGCGATCCAGGAGCTGGCGGACCACGTCCTGGCGATCGCGCTGCTCGCGGCGGCGCAGGCCACCGATGCCACCGGGCGGGCCGGTTCGCTCCCGCCGCCGCTGCGCGCGCTCTACACCGCGATCCGGGACCGCTGCGCGGCCACCGTCGAGGACCAGCGCCACGACGAGCTCATCGCGCGTTGCCTCGCCGGCTACCGCGCCGGCGCGTTCCCGATCGGCCCCGTCACTTCACCGTGATCGGCCACAGGTGCCAGTCGACGCCACCCACGGCGTCGCGCACCACGATCGCGAGCGTGCCGGACTGCGGATCCGCCGGCTCGACGCGCAGGTGCGCCCTGGCGAGATCGAAGTCGTGCATCGTGCCGCACGAGGTCAGCCAGTTGATGTTGTAGCTGCGGTCGAAGTCGACGACCAGCGGGATATCGACGCCCGCCGCGACGCTGAGCTGCGAGGCCGCGAGCGCGTCCATCCCGTCGATCTCGACCGGATCGATCACCGGATTGTCGGCGTGCTGTCCCAGCCAGACGATCTTGAGCGCGGACTGCGCGGGGTCGGTGAACCGGACGCGAAGCCGCAGCGGGACCGCGGCACCGGCCTCGAGCCCGAGCTCGCCGCGTGCGGCCGCGAGCTGATCGTCTCCCGGCGCGGTCACGATCCAGCGCGTCGACCGCCGGGCCAGGGTCCCGGCGAGGCTCGCCGGAGACACGACCTCGGCGGTGTCCGGATCGACCTCGCGAGGCGGCTGGGCCTTGCGCCCGAGCAAGGCGTCGATCTCGGCGACCTCACCGCGCGCGATCCGCGCCGGCGTGGCGCGGACCGCGATCACGCGATCGTGATCGAGCTGCCACGCCGGATCGATGTCCTGGCCGCAGCCTGCCAGCACCGCCGCGACGACCACGCGCCGGTTCACAGCACCGCCCGGATCCCGGCCGAGGGCAGCAGCGGCAGCGACTCGAACGCGCTGCGCTGCGAGTAATCGTAGCTGTAGAAGTACGTCACGATGCTGCGGTTGAGATAGACGTTCTGGATATCGAGGTAGGCCAGCATCGCGGTCGAGCCCCACTTCCACGTGTAGTCGAGGCGGATGTCGAGCTCGTGGTGGATCGGAGCGCGTGCGGAGTTCACGTCGCCGGGGACCGGGATGTGGAGGTTGCGGTCGCTGTCGAGCTCCGCCCCGACCACCGGCGTGTACGGCAGCCCCGAGTACAGCTGGAACCGCGAACCGAGCTGCCAGGCGCCGCGCTTCCAGCTCGCCGCGAGGTTGAGGCTGTGGGGCTGATCGTAGTCGAACAGCCGCACCGCGGCGCCCGGCCGGTCGACGCGCTCGGACCTCGAGTACGAGTAGCCGAGCCAGCCGAACCACGAGCCGCCGTGGATCATCGCGAGCAGCTCGGCGCCCTTGCTCGTGCCCCGGCCGTTGTTGTTGAGCGTGCCGTCGACGTTGTGCGTGATCAGCGCGCTGCGGTCGGTGTAGTACAGCGATCCCTGGAGGCGGACGCCGAGGATCGGCGTGGATTCCAGGCCCATGGTCAGCTGCCGGGCGTGCTCCGACTTGACGTGCCGGTCGAGGAACTCGGTCTGGAACTCCGGCGGACGGCGATAGCCACCGGCGCTGAACCGCGACGACAGGGTCTCGGCCAGCTTGATCTGGATCTCGCCGCGCGGCTGGATCGCGACCTCGCGCGGTCGGCCGAACACGTCGGCACGGGCACCGAGCGTGACGCGGATCCGCGGGTCGAAGCGCGCCGCGACCGAGCTCCACGCCGCGAAGTCGGGGACCCACATCGAGCCCTTGAACGCGCTCGTCGTGTCCCTGGGATCGTAGGCGGGAAACGGCTCGCCCTCGCGGCGCTCGAGCGGCAGCGCGAGATCGACCGACGAGTAGCCGATCTGGGCTTCGCCGCCCGAGCTCCACACGACGTCGTTCAGACCGGCCGCCGTGGCCATCGTGCGCGTGACGACCACGCGCGGCGTGACCGTCGGCATCTTGACCTCGAGCTTCTGGTACAGCCCGATCTCGGCCTGGAGCTGGGACAGCATCCCCGATAGCGCGACGCTGGCCTGCCACTCCCCGTCGCGGTAGAGCGCCGCACCGGTCAGCCGGAGGAACCGCGTGCGGCTGTAGAACCGCTTCTCTCGCGCGTCCTCGTCCTTGGTCGTGAACAGCTCGAAGACGTCATCGGTGCCGACGCTCGACAGCGACAGGTTCCACTTCGAGCTGAGCTCGTGGTCGATGCGGAGCTGCTCGTCCCAGTACTGCGGCACCGTGGTGAGCGACAGGTCGACGCTGGCGGGGATCACCAGGGGCAGCACGAAGTCGATCACCGACCGGCGCAGCGCGAGCATGTACCGGGTGTGCTTGCCCAGCGGACCTTGCGCGATCAGGCCGCCGTCGATCAGCGAGACCTCGCCCTGGGCGCTCGGGGCCTCGCTCCCGGGGCGGGTCGTCAGCCGGACGATGCCCGACGACGACCGGCCATAGGCGACGTCGAACCCACCCGGGATGAACGTCAGCGAATCGATCGACTCGGCAGGGACGATCGCGCGGATCCCCAGCGGGTGAAACAGCAGGGGTACCTCGAAGTCGTCGATCAGGATCCTGGAGTCCTGCGGCGAGGAGCCGCGAATCACGACACCCGAGTAGCCGAGCGGGAGCTGGGTGTTCACGACCCCGGGCATCGCGTTCAGCGTGCGCACGACATCACCGCCGGTCCCGGGCAGGCGCTGGATGTCCTCGCGATCGAGCCGCGCGGCGCCGGCCGCGACCGTCGGGGTCTCGCCTCGGACCTCGATCCTCTCGCTGGCGACGTCGGGGAGCTGGACGATGTCGTCGAGCACGGGGCCGGTCACGGTGGCCAGCGCGACGCCGTGGCGATCCGAGGTGACGACGAGCGCCGCGCCGAGGGGCGCGTCGATCGTGAACCGGCCGTCGTCGCCGGTCACGACGCGATCGCTGGCGCTCTCGAGCTTGACCGAGGCGCCGCGGATCGGGTGGCCGAGCGGATCGATCACCCGGCCGCTGACCGTGAGCGTCCGCGGGGCCGGCGCGGGAGATGCCGTGGGCTCGGGCCGTGGGGCGGGCTGCGCGGACGCGACGCCGGCCGAGATCCGCCATGCGGAAGCGAGGACGACCAGCGCCCGACCAGCCCGGTGCATGTTCGCGCCGAGCGTAACACCCCGCGTCGCGTGTCGCGATCGCCCGGCCTGCAGATGCCGGAGGCCCGCCGGATCCCGCCGGCTCCGAAACCGTCGCAATCTCGTAGATCTGCGGCTTCGACGCAACCGCGGCGACGTGCGGCCGATAACCTCGCCATGTCGCGTCCGAGGTCGGGTCGGGTTCCAGCTCCACTCTCCGTGGCGATCGCGATGGCCGCCGGCATCGCGGCCGCGCCGGTGCTCGATCAGCTCGGCGTGCCGCCCTCGCTGCGCTGGGTCGCGGTGGTCGTCGCGCTCGCAGCCGCGCGGCGGCACCGTGCGCTCCTGCTCGCCGCGGGGATCGCGTTCGGCGCGGCGCGCGGCGCCCGGCCGGCGATGACCGCGCCCGACGGCGTCGGCATCGACGATCGCGTCGCGGATCGCGTCACCGGCGTGGTCCGCGGTCCGATCGTGCGCGGTCCGCGCGGCAACGGTGCCGTGCTCGACACCGGCGGGGCGGCGATCTGGCTGTGGACCGACCAGCCGCTGGTGCCCGGCGAGCGCGTCGCCGCGACCGGATTCGTGCACACGCCGCGCGGGCTGCGCGACCCCGCCGTCCCGGATCGCGCCGATGCCGTCCACGCGCGCGGCGCCGAGCTCGAGGTCACCGCGCGCAGCCTCGAGCGGCTCGGCGACGCGGCGGGCGCGGTGGAGCTGGCGTGGCGCTGGGCCGGCGCGACGCAGGCGCGGTGGGCACGCGCGATCGATCAGGCAGGCGGCGATCCGGTCGGCCGCGCCGCGCTGCGCGGGATCGCCGTCGGCGACCGCGGCGAGGTCCCACCGGCGCTCGATCAGCGCTGGCGCGCGGTCGGGATCTACCACGTGCTGTCGGTGAGTGGCTTGCACCTCGCGGTGGTGGCCGGCCTCGCGTTCGGCCTGCTGCGCCGGCTGGTCGCCGCATCGCCGTGGGGTGGACGGACCCGGCCGGCGCGGTGGGCGGCGCCGCCGGCGCTGGTGCTCGCGGTCGGCTACACGATGGTCACCGGCGCGCAGCTCGCGACCGTGCGCTCGCTGATCGTCGTGGCGCTGGTCCTGCTCGGCCACGCGCTCGACCGCCCGCTGAAGCTCGTCGACGCGCTCGGCGCCGCGGCGCTCGCGATCCTGGTGTGGCGGCCGGCGGACCTCTTCGATCCGTCGTTCCAGCTGTCGTTCGTCGCCGCGCTGACCCTGGCGCTCGGCGCGGCGGGGGGCGAGCGAACCCGCGGCGTGCGCGGCTGGCTGGTCCGCGGCCTGACCTCGTCGGCCTGGGTCGCGCTCACCACCGCGCCGATCACGGCCTTCCAGTTTCACCAGGTCGCCGCGGGCGGCGTGGTCGGCAACCTGATCCTGACGCCGATCGTCGAGCTGGTCGCGCTGCCGCTCGGCTTGGCCGGGGCCGTGCTCGATCTCGCGCCGCCGATCACCGCCGCGTCGTGGATCGTCGGCCTGGCCGATCGCGGCGCCGGCGTGCTCGCCGAGGTCACGCCGGTCGGCCACGTCGCGGTCGCCGGCGCCGCGCTGATGACGGCGCTGGTGGGGCTGTCGCTCGCGCTCGCCGCCCGCACCGGCCGCCGCGACGAGCTGGCCTGGGCGCTGTGGCTCGCGCTGTGCCTCACCTGGTCGCTCGGCCGCTCGCCGCCGCCGTCCGGCGCGCTGCGCGTGACGTTCCTCGACGTCGGCCAGGGCGATGCGGCGCTGATCGAGCTGCCGGACGGCGCGGTCTGGCTGGTCGATGCCGGCGGCAACCCGGGCGCGCGCGACCTCGCGCAGGCAGCGGCGCCGGGCCGCGCGATCGAGCGCGTGCTCGCGGCCTACGACCACACGCGGATCGCGCTCGCGATCGTGTCGCATCCTCACCCCGATCACTACCTCGGCCTCGCCGCGATCGAGGCGCCGATCGATGCGCTGTGGACCGCCGAGGACACCGGCGCGCCGCGCAAGGACGCCGGCGCAGCGCCGCCGCGCGCCGCGCTCCCCGGGTTCGGCGCGATCGCGGCCGCGCTCGCCGCACGCGGCACCCGGATCGAGCATCCGCCGCTCGGCGTCGCGCGCAGCCAGGCCGGGGTCGAGCTCTCGGTGTGGGCGCCGCGCTACCAGCCATCCGCCGGCGCGCCCGCGCGCTGCGCCGCCGATCCGGTGCGCACGGTCAACGACAACTCGCTCGTGATCGCGCTCGGCTATCGCGGCCACACGATCGTCTTCGCCGGCGACCTCGAGGCCGAGGGCGAGGACGTGCTGGTCGCCGCCGGGATCGGCCGCGCGGACGTCGTCAAGGTGCCCCACCACGGCAGCCCGACCTCGTCGACCGAGGGCTTCGTCGCGGCAACTCACCCGCGCCTCGCGGTGATCTCCTGCGGTCCGGCCAACGCGTTCGGCTTCCCATCGCCCGACGTGGTCGAGCGCTGGCGCGCAGCAGGCGCCGACGTCGCCCGCACCGACCGCGACGGCGCGATCACCGTGACGATCGACCGCGATGGCGCGCTCGCGATCGAGCGCTTCGCGCCGTGACAGCCCGGGCGCTTTGCGGTTCAATTTGCGCTGTGGTGCACCCTCGCGATCGCGAAGCCCTGGACCAGGCCGTGGTCCGCGGCAGCGAGCTGCTGAAGCAGGGCCGGCTCGACCACGCGCAGATCGCGTTCCGCGAGGCGCTCGCGATCGAGCCCGAGAACCCGCGGGTGCTCGCGCTGCTCGGGCTGTCGTACTTCCGCGCCAACGCGTTCCAGGAGGCCCGCGCGATCTACGAGCAGCTCGTCGAGCGCGCGCCCGGCGATGCGTCGCACCGGCTCAACCTCGGCCTGGTTCACCTGAAGCTCAACGACGCCGAGCGCGCGATCGCGGCGCTCGAGACCAGCCGCGCGCTCGACCCGAGCCAGGGCCGCGCGGTCAGCTACCTCGGCCTGGCGTACGCGCGCGCCGGGCGCTACGCCGAGGCGTATCGCGCGTTCCTGCTCGCCGGGCAGAACGATCTGGCGATCGAGATCGAGGTCAACCTAACGGCCGCCGAGCGCGGCCGGATCCACGCCCAGATCGGCCGGACCCCGCAGGGGCCGCTGCCCGAGGCCGAGCCGGCTGGAGCGCCCGCCGCCGGTCCGGCCGTGCCGCGCACCCCGACACCGCGCACCGCACCGCGGACGCCTCCGAGCGGCGTGCCGCGGCTGACCAGCGATAGCGACCCCGCGCGCACGCCGACGCCGAACTTCCTGCCGCGGACCCGGCCGCCCAACGCGCCGCCCGCGAAGTCGCGCGCGCCATCGCAGCCGGGCGTTCCGGATCCGGAGGCCGAGGCCGCGGCCGCCGATATCTCGGTGGCGCGCACGGTGACCCCCGGCGGGACCGTGCGGCTGACCGACTCGATGCAGTTCGTGATGCCGCGCTCCGAGCCCGCCGCGCCGCGGCCACCCGACGCCCCGTCGATGATCTCGCGCGCGGTCGCGACCGCCACGCCGGTCGCCGCGCGGGGGCGCACCCGGTCGGGCGGCACGCCGCCGCGCCCGCTGTCCGAGCTGGCGACCGACGACCTGATCCGGCCCGACGACGGCGATGATACGTTCGAGGTCGGGCCGAGCGGCGCGCTGATCGTGCGGGTCACCGAGCGCGTGCTGACCCGGCTCGACGGCGTGCACATCACCGGCGGCGATCTCGGCTACGAGCTGGCGATGCGGCGCTCGCGCGGCCACAACACCGACGAGGCGTTCGACCACGGCGGCTCGCAGCTCCACGCCGTCACCGGCCGCGGCTACCTGATCGCCGTCCCCGGCAAGTACGCGTTCAGCGCGGTCGGCCTCGACGACGACATCCTGTACCTGCGCGAGGACCTGGTGTTCGCGTTCGAGGCCTCGCTGCGCTGGGAGAACGGCAACGTCCCCGGCCTGCGCGGCAAGCTGCCGGTCGTGCAGTTCCGCGGCGACGGCGCGGTGGCGCTGCGGCTCGCCCGGCCGCTCGTGCGGGTCAAGCTGCCGGCGCTGGGCATGGTGTTCGTCGACGCCGACCGGCTCGCCGGCTGGATCGGCCGCGTGATCCCGCGCGCCGTGGTGCCGCCGCCCGGCGGGCCGCTCGGCGCGATGTGCGTCGAGTGCACCGGCGAGGGCATCGTGCTGGTCGAACCGGCCGGCGACGACCCGCCGGCGGCGCGGCCCGAGCCCAGGCCCACCGCCACCGCCCCGGCGCCGGTCGAGCGACCCGCGAGCGCGAGCGACCCCGATTCGCCGGATTCGCCGGATTCGCCGGATTCGCCGGATTCGATCGAACGTCTCGACGAGCTGTGACGATGGCGGCTGCTGTACCCTCGCCGCTCGATGCTGCGGCCCGGCTCGCGGGCAAGCGCGGTCGCGTGGTGCTCCACTCCGCGCGCCGCGACGGCGCGCTCGGCCGGTGGTCGTTCGTCGCGGCCGAGCCCCACACCACGCTGATCGCGCGCGGCCACTCGCTGGTCGAGCTCGACATCGCCGGCCGGCCGATCCGCCGGTTCACCGGCGATCCGCTCGACGCCGCCGAGGCGTTCCTGGCCGAGCATGGCTGCCGGCTCGAGCCCGACGGCGGCGCCGATCCCGAGCCGCGGGTGATCGGCTATCTCGGCTACGACCTGGCGCGCGTGGTCGAGCAGCTGCCGGGCGGCGCGGCGCTCGGCCATGACGGCCCCGATCTATGGCTCGCGGCCTACGGCGCGGTCGCGCGGTGGTCGGCCGGCGAGCTCGCGATCACCGGCGCGGTCGCGCCGTGGTCGGCCGGCGAGCTCGCGATCACCGGCGCGGATCGCGACGCACGCGCCCGGCTCGACGAGGCGCTCGCGCGCCCGGCCCCGCCGCTGCTCGCGCCGTCGTTCGGCGCGGTCACCGCCGATGACGACGCCCACCACCTGGCCCGGATCGAGCGCGCCCGCGACCACCTGGCCACCGGCGAGCTCGACGAGGTCCACCTCGCGCGCCGGCTGGTCGCGCGGATCGCGGCGCCCGGCGATGCGCTCGCGGTCTACGCCGCGCTCGCCGAGATCGCACCCGCGCCGTACGGCGCGCTGCTCGAGACCGACGGGACCGCGCTGATCCAGGGCTCGGCGCAGCGCTTCCTGGCCTCGGCCGACGGCGTCGCATCCGCTGCGTCGGCCGGCTACGCGGCGCTGTTCCGCGACACGTTCCCCGACGTCGCGGTCACCGGCGCGCCGAAGCTGCGGGCGATGCAGCTGATCGACGAGCTCGAGTCGGTGCGGCGCGGTCCGTACGGCGGCGCGTTCGGCTACTTCGGCCCGGGCGGCGCGTTCGATCTCGCGCTCGCGATCCGGATCGGTGTGATCGCCCAGGATGAGCTGCGCGTCACCCTCGGCGGCCGCATCGTCGCCGAGACCGACGCCGCGGCCGGGCTCGCCGAGACCCAGCGCGCGGCGACGGACTGGCTCGCCGCGCTCGATCGCTTCCGCTCGTGACCGAGGTCCCGGCAGGCGCGCGCCCGGCGTGCTACGGCAGCGCGGCATTCACGATCGTGATGCCACCGTCCATGACCTGGACGCCATCGACCGTGGTCTCGCCCGAGGTCGCGAGATCGCGAAACGTCAGCTGGGTCGGGCCGACGGCAAGGCCGGGGATCCACACCACGCCGCTGCCGCCGCCGGAGGGGTCGAGCGTCCAGGTGGTCGGCGTCGATCCTGCGAAGAACGGCCCGAACGCCGACGCCGGCGTCGAGGTCACGGTGACGCCGCTCGCCGGGAGCCCGGCGCTGCTCATCGTGCCGAGGATCGACCCCGAGCCGAAGCGCTGCGTGGCCCCGTTGACCGCCAGCATCTCCGAGAACACGTCGGCGCGCAGCACCGGCACCAGGTTGCCGGGCGTGAACACCTCGTGGGTCGGCACCATGCCCGGCCCGGTGACCCCGAGCAGGCTGACGCCGCCTGCCGCCGGTGAGATCGAGAAGCTGCCATCGGCCGTGGTGGTCGTGGTCGTCCCGTTCATCGTGACGTTCAGTCCACCGGCGGCGTCGGCGGAGCACGTGGTGAGATCGCGCGGATCGGCGATGACGCAGACCCGACCGCCGGTTCCGTTGCTGGTGCCGCCGGCGATCGGCGGAATGCCCTGCGGTCGGATCGGATAGTCATCGGCCGGCTGCGCTGCACAGCCCGCGATCCACAGGGCCGAGAGAATCGAAGCGAGCGCCTTCATGCTCGAACCGTACCGCCGACGATCGCGAAGGCGAGTGTGCGGCTTCGCGCTCCGAGAGTCTACGGCGTGCGCCGGAGCGCCAGCGCGCCATCGCCGCGGACGCTACTGGAGGTCCTGGGTCACGAACGTGATCGCCTGCTCCACCACGCTCGCCCTGAGCGTCACCGGCGTGCCGGTCGGTGGCCTGAGCGTGATCTGCGCCGGCGTCGTCGTCACCTGGACGCCGGGGAACCACACCACGCCGAACCGGTCCGTCGGGCCAACCTCACGCCAGTCGAGCAGGCTGGCCGGATCGTCGTAGCGCGGGATCACATTGTCGCTGACCAGCGTCGACGTTGCGGTCACGCCGGCGGCCGGCTCGACACCGCTCACCACGCGGACCACCACCGAGCCCTGCCCCTCGTTCGGGAAGATCACCTGGTTGACGTTCAGCAGCTCGGTGTAAAGGTCGTCGGGGATGACCGGGATCGTGTTGTCGGTCCCGAACGGCATCACGGAGGTGACCACGGTCGCGCCGGTCACGACCCAGGTCAGCCCGTTGCCGAGCGGCCCCGCGATCTCGAACTCGCCGGTCCTGGCCGGCGCCGTCGCGCTCCGGGTCCCGAGCCTCACGGTCAGCCGGGACGCATCCTTGGTCGTGTCGCACACCGTGAGCTGGCGCAGGTCGCCCAGGATGCACACCCGGCCGGCGATCTTGCTGCCGGTGCCGCCGTCGCCATCGCCGTCGATCCCCGCGTCGCGGCCGCCGCTGCCACCGCCGCCGCCGATGATGATCGTCCCGCCGCCGCCGGGGCGGGGCGGATAGTCATCGGCCGCGCCCGACTGGCAGGCCGCCAGCAGCACCAGGAGAACCGCGCGCTTCATGGTCCGGAGCATACGCCCGCCGCCGGCAGCGGGGCGAATCTTCGGCCGAGTGACGCGGGCCACGCCGCGCAGGCCAACCGCCGAGGCGCTCGGTCAGCTCGCCGCGGGCACCGCGGGCACCACGCGGCGGCGCACCCGCAGGCCGTCGATCAGCAGCAGCGCCACGCCGACGAGCAGCGCGGCGTCGGCCAGGTTGAAGATCGGCCAGCGATGGTCGTGGAGCCGCCAGCGCACGAAGTCGGTGACCGCGCCGTCGTGCAGCCGGTCCACCAGGTTGCCGAGCGCGCCGCCGGCGACCAGCGCGTAGGCGGCGCGCTTGACCCGCTCGTCGGCCGCTGTGCGCAGCGCCAGCACGCTGATCCCGATCAGCGCGAGCGCCGCGATCAGCGACAGCAGGATCTTGATCCCGGCGTGGCCGGCAAACGACGCGAACGACGAGAACGCGGCGCCGGGGTTGTACGCCAGCTCCCAGTCCCAGAAGCCATCGACCACCGGCTGCGGCACACCCACGCAGCGATAGGCCAGAAGGTCCGCGGGCTGGGCGCAGCCGGCCGGGTGCACGGGCAACGTGTGCGCCCAGGCCTTGCTGCCCTGGTCGGCCGCGAGCGTGGCGATCAGGATTACGGCGAACACGGCGGCGCCTCGGCGAGCGGTCATGCGGCCCAGGACCGGCGCGGCCGGGCCGGCTATTTCCGCCTCGCTCACTTGGTACCGAAAGTCTTGACCAGGCCGGCGGCCTTTGCCCGGGCCTGCCGCTCCGCCTTGCGCGCCTTGTCGCGGCGGCTCTCCTTCTGGATGTCGATGAACATCAGCCCGACCCCGACGACGAGCACGATGTCGGCGACGTTGAACACCGGCCACTCGTGGGTCTGATAGCGCCACAGGATGAAGTCGGTGACCACGCCGGAGTAGATCCGGTCGATCAGGTTGCCGATCGCGCCGCCGGTGACCAGCGCGAGCGCCCAGTGCAGGATCGTCTGGTCGGTCCGCGCCTTGCGCAGCATCCACAGCATGCCGAACACCGCGATGATCCCGACGACCGACAGGAACACGCGCGCGCCGCCCTGGCTCGAGAACAGCCCGAACGCCGAGCCGGGGTTCATCGACAGCCGCCACTCCCAGAACCCGTCGATCACCGACACCGGATGCCCCATGCACGTCCGGTTGACGATGTCGTCGGGCACGATGCACGCGCCGTCGCCGCCGTGGGTCCGCACCACCGGCAGCGAGCCCCGCGCCCAGATCTTGGTCGCCTGGTCCGCGGCCAGCGACAGCACCGCCACGACCAGGAAGACCAGCCACTTCTTGCGCCCCAGGTCGGCGTCGGGCTCGCGCGCGGTAGGCTCGGGCGTGTCGCTCATCTCCTAGCCGTTTATCGCGCGCAGCGCCTCGGCGCAACGCTCACATACGTCGTTCGGCTCGGCCGCGAGCTGGTCGTAGTGCTTGCGGCAGCGCTCGCAGCGCGGGCCGGGATGCAGCTCCACGGCCACGTCCTCGGTCCCCGACGCCACGAGCCGGACGTCGGACACGATGAACAGGTCGGCCAGCTCGTCGCGGTACGCCGTGACCAGCGGATCGCTCGGCGCGTGGTGCAGCGTGATCCGCGCGTCGGTCGACTTGTTGCCGGCGGCGCGGAACGGCTCGAGCTGCCGGGTGACGCGCTCGCGCCACGCGAGCAGCTTGTCGAACTGGAGCAGCACGTCGACCGCCTCGGCGTCGTCCTTGGCCGGCGGGAACTCGGCCAGGTGCACGCTGTCCGGATCGCCGGCGCGGCGCGGCATGTGGCTCCAGATGTCCTCGGCGGTGAAGCACAGGATCGGCGCGCCGAGCGTCGCCAGCGCGCGCAGGCACTCGTACAGCACCACCTGTGCCGCGCGGCGCGGCGCCGAGTCGGCGGCGTTGCAGTACAGCCGATCCTTGGTGACATCGGAGTACAGCGCCGACAGGTCGACCGTGACGAACTCGACCAGCAGCCGGTGCACGACGTGGAGCTCGTAGGCCTCGTAGGCCTTGCGCGCCCGGGCGACCACGACGTCGAGCCGCGCGAGCAGGTAGTGATCGATCCCGGCGAACGCGTCCTTGGTCTCGTAGTCGGCGCGGTGGTGGCGATCCGGATCGAAGTCCTTGAGATTGCCGAGCAGGAACCGCGCGGTGTTGCGCAGCTTGCGGTACCACTCCGACAGGCCATCGAGGATGGTCTGCGAGTACGCGATGTCGGAGCGGAACTCGGTCGCGCCGACCCACAGCCGGAACAGCTCGGCGCCGCTCCTGGCGATCACGCTGTCGGGCTCGATGTAGCTGGTCTTCTTGCCCTCGGCCTTGGCCCGCGCCAGCGCCGACTTCGAGTACGGGTTACCGTGCTCGTCGAGCACGAAGCCGTGGGTGATCACCTGGCGATACGGCGCCCTGCCCTGCACGCCGATCCCGGTCAGCAGCGACGAGTGGAACCAGCCGCGGTGCTGATCGGAGCCTTCGAGGTAGAGGTCGATGTTCTTGTGGTCGGGATCGCGCGCCGCCATCGCCAGCCACGACACGCCGGACTCGAACCACACGTCGACGATGTCCTTCTCGCGCTCGAGTTGGTCGGGGCCGGCGCCGCACGACGCGCAGGTCGTGCCCGGCGGCACCAGCTCGGCGACCGGTCGCGTCCACCACGCGTCGGCGCCCTCGCGCTCGAAGATCGCCGCGACGTGGTCCATCGTATCGGCATCGGCGTGCGGCGTGCCGCACGTGCCGCAGTAGAACGTCGGGATCGGCGTGCCCCACAGCCGCTGGCGCGACAGCACCCAGTCCGGCCGGTTCTGGATCATCGCGTAGATCCGGTCGTGGCCCCAGCTCGGGACCCAGGTCGTGCGGTCGATCTCGGCCAGCGCGCGGGTCCGGAAACCCTCGTGGTCCATCGCGATGAACCACTGCGGCGTCGCGCGGTACACGATCGGCCCCTTGCACCGCCAGCAGTGGGCGTACTGGTGCTGTACGCGATCGGTCGGCGGGTTCAGCAGATCTCCGGTCCGCGCCAGGTGCGCGATGATCACCGGATTGGCCTCCTCGGTCGACATCCCGGTGAGCTCGGGCCCGCCTTCGATCCGCACGCCCGCGACGTAGCGTCCCGAGTCGTCGAGCGGCGCGTACGCCGGCAGGCCGTGCGCCATGCCGGTGTTGAAGTCATCGGCGCCGTGGCCGGGCGCGGTGTGGACCAGGCCGGTGCCGGTGTCGGCGGTGACGTAGTCGGCGAACCACAGCCGGAACGCGTCCTCGGGCCGCGCGCCGCTCGGCGCCGCGGTGACGAACGGGTGCTGGTAGCGCGCGCCCTCGAGCGCCGCCATCTCGGCCGGCGCGATCTCGATCGCCTTGCCCGGATCGCCGCCGCCGATCGCCTTGATCACCTGGGGCAAGAGGTCGCGCGCGACGATCAGGTACTCGCCGGGGTCGCGCGGGTTGGGCAGCGCGACGTAGGTCAGGCTCGGGTGCGCGACGATCGCCAGGTTCGCCGGCAAGGTCCACGGCGTGGTCGTCCAGATCACCAGCGCGAGCCGCTTGCCCTCGAGCCGGGCGTCGAGCTTGCCGCGCCACGCGTCGTCGACCAGCGCCATCTTGACGTAGATGCTCGGCGAGCTGTGGTCCTGGTACTCGATCTCGAACTCGGCGAGCGCGGTCTTGTCGCGCGGACACCACACCACCGGCTTCTTGCCGCGGTACAGGTAGCCGCCGCGCGCGAACGTCGCCAGCGCCCGGGCGATCGCGGCCTCGTAGGTCGGATCGAGCGTCAGGTACGGGTGCTGCCAGTCGCCGAGCACGCCGAGCCGCTGGAACTCGGTGCGCTGGATGTCGACGTAGCGCAGCGCGAACTCCCGGCACAGCCGGCGGACCTCGGCCGAGGTCATCGTGCTGCGCCGGTCGCGGATCTGCGGATCGCGCTCGATCGCGAGCTCGATCGGCAGACCGTGGGTGTCCCAGCCCGGCACGTACGGCGCGCGGAACCCGGCCATCGTCCGCGACTTGACGACGATGTCCTTGAGGATCTTGTTGAGGATGTGGCCGTAGTGGATGTTGCCGTTGGAGTACGGCGGCCCGTCGTGCAGCACGAACACCGGCGCGCCGGCGCGCGCGGCGCAGATCCGCTCGTACAGCCGGGTCTCGGTCCAGCGCGCGATGATCTCGGGCTCGCGCCTGGCCAGATCACCCCGCATCGGGAACGGCGTATCCGGAAGAATCACCGTATCCTTGTATTTCGACTTGGTCTCCTGGCCCGACATGAGACGGCGACCATAGCCGATCCCACCGCCTCCGTCCGCACGCGCCGCACGCCGCAGCCCCCGGGCGCGTTTTTCGTTAGGATGATGCATGACCGACGAACCCCGCCCCCGCGCCTCGTGGGACCAATACTTCATGAGCATCGCGCAGGTCGTCGCGACGCGCTCGACCTGCCCGCGCAAGTACGTGGGCGCGGCGATCGTCCGCAGTCGGACGATCCTGTCGACCGGCTACAACGGCTCGATCCGCGGCATGCCCCACTGCAGCGAGGTCGGCCACCTGATGGAGAACGGCCACTGCGTCGCGACCATCCACGCGGAAGCCAACTCGGTGCTGCAGGCGGCGCGCAATGGCGTCCGCATCGACGGCGCGGACCTGTACACCACCGCAAGCCCGTGCTGGCCGTGCTTCAAGACGGTCGCCAACGCCGGCATCAAGCGGATCGTCTACGCGGAGTTCTACCGCGACGATCGCATCTTCGACGTGGCGCGTCGGCTGGGCATCTCACTGGTCGATCTCTCCGGTGATTCGCCGAAATCCGCCCTGCAAGCAGGCGAAACGACCGGAACTTGACAGTACCCCCCGGATGCGGGGAAAGGTGGGACAGCATCCGAGCGCCGGGCCCTCCCCCGACCCGGCGAGGGGGCAAGCGATATGATCGCGAGATCCTGGGCCGTTGCGCTCGTTCTGGCGGTTTCCGCGCCGGTCTGGGCCGAG
>DASWRS010000606.1:0-5714 GCA_036403075.1 Kofleriaceae bacterium | reverse complement strand
CGAGTACGTCTGCCCGATGCACCCCGAGGTCCGCCAGCCGCGGCCCGGTGACTGCCCGATCTGCGGCATGGCGCTCGAGCCGCGCACGGTGACGCTCGACGCGGCGAGCCCCGAGCTCCGCGACATGACCCGGCGGTTCGTCGCCGCCGCCGCGCTGACCGCGCCGCTGGTCGTCGAGTCGATGGCCGAGATGCTCGGCGCGCCGGCGCCGCTGGGGGCGCGTGCGCTGCCGTGGCTCCAGCTCGCGCTCGCCACGCCCGTGGTCGCGTGGTGCGGCTGGCCGCTGCTCGTCCGCGGCTGGCGATCGCTCGCGTCGCGCCGGCTCAACATGTTCACGCTGATCGCGATCGGGATCGCGGCGGCGTACGGGTTCAGCCTGCTCGCGACGCTGGTCCCCGGTGCCGTGCCGGACGCGTTCCGCGGCCACGCCGGCGCCGCGCCGCTGTATTTCGAGCCCGCCGCGGTGATCACCACGCTGGTCCTGCTCGGCCAGGTCCTCGAGCTGCGCGCCCGCCGCGCGACGTCGAGCGCGATTCGCGCGCTGCTCGGCCTGGCGCCGCGGACCGCGCGGCGGATCGCCGCCGACGGCGGCGAGCACGAGGTCGCCCTGGATCGCGTCGCGCGCGGCGACCGGCTGCGCGTCCGGCCCGGCGAGCGGGTGCCGGCCGACGGCGTCGTCGTCGAGGGCCGCACCGCGATCGACGAGTCGATGATCACCGGCGAGCCGATCCCGGTCGAGAAGGCGGCGGGCGCGCGGGTCACCGGCGGGACGGTCAACGGGACCGGCGGCTTCGTGATGCGCGCCGAGCGGGTCGGCGGCGACACCGTGCTCGCGCAGATCGTGCGGATGGTCGGCGAGGCCCAGCGCAGCCGCGCGCCGATCCAGCGGCTCGCCGACCGGGTGTCGTCGTACTTCGTGCCCGCCGTGCTGGCGGCCGCGGTCGCGACCTTCGCGGTGTGGGCGGTCGCCGGCCCCGAGCCGCGCCTGGCCTACGCGCTGGTCAATGCGGTCGCGGTGCTGATCATCGCATGCCCGTGCGCGCTCGGCCTGGCGACGCCGATGTCGATCATGGTCGGCACCGGCCGCGGCGCCACCGCGGGCGTGCTGGTCCGGCGCGCCGAGGCGCTCGAGCTCCTCGAGCGCGTGACCACGCTGGTCGTCGACAAGACCGGCACGCTGACCGAGGGCAAGCCGGCGCTGGTCACGATCGAGCTGGTCGGCGAGCCGGGCGGCGAGCCGATCGGCGACGCGGCGGCCGAGCAGCTGCTGCGCAGCGCGGCGAGCCTCGAGCGCGGCAGCGAGCACCCGCTCGCGGCGGCCGTCGTGGCCGGCGCGGCGGCGCGCGGCGTGGCGCTCGGCCAGCCCGCCGAGCTCGCCTCGCTCCCCGGCAAGGGCGTCACCGGCCGGGTCGACGGCGCCCAGGTCGCGCTCGGCAACCGCGCGCTGCTCGACGAGCTCGGGGTCACCGCACCCGGCGACACCCAGGCCCGCGCCGAGGCGTTGCGCCAGCGCGGCCAGACCGCGATGTACGTCGTGATCGACGGCGCGGTTGCGGGCCTGCTCGGCGTCGCCGATCCGATCAGGCCGGCGGCCGGCGATGCGATCCGCGCGCTGCGCGCCGGCGGCATCCGGATCGTGATGCTGACCGGCGATGCCCGCACCACGGCCGCGGCGGTCGCCCGCGACCTCGGCATCGATCCGGGCGACGTCGTCGCCGAGGTCCTGCCGGCCGGCAAGAGCGCGGTGATCGCGAAGCTCCGCGCCGCCGGCGAGATCGTCGCGATGGCGGGCGACGGCGTCAACGACGCGCCGGCGCTCGCCGCCGCCGACGTCGGCATCGCGATGGCGACCGGCAGCGACGTCGCGATCGAGAGCGCCGGCATCACCCTGCTCGGCGGCGACCTGCGCGGCCTGGTCCGGGCGCGCCGGCTGTCGCGCGGCACGATGCGCAACATCCGCCAGAACCTGGTGTTCGCGTTCGCCTACAACGTCCTCGGCGTCCCGATCGCCGCCGGCGTGCTCTACCCGGTGTTCGGCCTGCTGCTGAGCCCGATGATCGCCAGCGCCGCGATGAGCGCGAGCTCGGTGTCGGTGATCGGCAACGCGCTGCGGTTGCGCCGGCTGGCGCTGTAGATAGCGTGTGCAGCCCCTCGCGGCGCTGTGTCCGCTCCACAGTTCAATGTGGAGGTGTATCATTGCAGTATCCGAGGAAGGGGCGCGCGATGAATTCAGCGGAGTTGTACGAGCATGTGTCGGCGATGGGCACGTCGGAGCTCGAACGGTTGGTGCAGAAGCTCGTCAAAGTCCACATCGATCACGATCCAGAGGCGGCTGCGTTCCTCCAGTCAGCCGAGCTCATATCGACCGGCCTGCATCAGGCCGCCGCGGACGCCGGCGTAGCAACCGCAGCGATCACCGAGCCGACCGACAAGACGGAGGCCCTGCGCGCTATCGTTCTCCAGCTTGCCGAGGAGCCGCACCAGGCCGCGGTGATCGGCGACATGCTCGCGACGGCGCGACCTCAGCGCATCGATCCGGTAACCGCGTCGGTCGTGCTCGCCGGTATCGTGCTCGTGCTGTCGACGCGCTTCGACATCAGCTACGACAACGTGAACGGAAAGAGGCAGCTGCACATCAAGGTGAGCAAGGAACCGACATCGAAGAAGCTGCTGAGCAAGTTCTTCGACTTGTTCAAATAGCACCTGGCCCTGCGATGTCGATGACGCCGTTCCGGTTGTTGGTTCTCGGCGATCTGCCATCCGACGGTGGTCACGGTGAGCTGATCTCCGTCGCCGACTACCGCCAAGCCCGCGCGCTGGCACGGTCACCCCTGCCCGCCGGCGAGATCGTGTGGTTTCGTGACGCAATCCGCCGCCTTCGGGGCTTCATCGAGCACGGCTCGCCCGTGCTCGAGCCAAGCTTCCTCAAGCAGCTCGGCGGCCGCCTGTTCGAGATCACCATCCGCGGTGCCGTGCGCGACCTGTTCATCACCGCGACTGCTCAGCGCAACGGCTTCGTGCCGTTCGAACTGTTCATGGAATCCAGCGCACTCGCCAGCTGGCCGTGGGAGTACATGTTTGACACCGGCACAAAAATGTTCGTGTGCCGCGAGTTCCACCCGATCTCGAGAAGCCTCTTCGACCAGGGCCCTCCGACCGATCCCCGGCCGGCTCGTGCGCGCCTGCGCTTGCTCGTTGTTATCGGCAGCGCCGATGACGACGAAGAAGTCGAAGCAGACGAGGAAGTGCAGCTGATCGAGTCCGTGTTCCGGACGTTCCTGAAGGGAGGTCGGTTCGACATCGTCGCTGAGCCACTGAGCGCGATCGAGTTGACCACGCGTCTGCAGGCCAAGCGTGGCGAGTTTGACATCATCCACTTCCTCGGCCATTCGGGTTTCGATGCCGCACGAGACGAGGGTTACCTCCGGCTGACCAAGGCGGGTATGCACGAGTCAACCAAGCTCTACGCCAACGACTTCGCCCAGGCGGCAGCGGACTCCGGTATACGCCTCGCGTTCCTGAACGCGTGCGAGACCGGCAGGAATGCCATCGCGGAGGAGCCGGCGCGCAGTTCAGTAGCAGCGGCGCTTCTCGGGCGCGGCATCCCTGCGGTTGTCGCGCACCAATTCTCGGTGCCGGACAATGGCGCGCACTTCTTCGCGGGCGTGTTCTACGACGTGCTGTCCGCCGGTCGCCCACTCGTCGAAGCGATGCGCGCCGGCCGCGCTGCGATGGGCCATGCCAACGATGGTCGGTTCTTCGACTGGGGCATCCCCGTGCTCTACACGCGCGATCCGCTCTCTGTGGTGTTCCCGGCGCCCGAACCCGGATCCTTCGAGCTGTCGCCCGAGCTCGGGCTTGCGGGTGGTAGCGACGCCATCGCGACGACACGAAGACGGCCGGCACAGCTGATCGATCCCCCTCTGGTCGCCTCCGCCCGGGAAGCGACGCAGGCCCCGCACAGACTGGGCGTCGCAATCGTCGACATCGACGCGCGTGCGGGCTTCCTCGCGAACGTGATCGAACAGGCCAACGGGGCGCAGGACTACTACCAACTTCACCTCGCGTACTTGCCAGTGCCCAGCGGTGCCGTGCGGAAGGACAACGTCGCTCCTATCCCGCCCCAGGTGTCCCCGCAGCTGTTCATTCCTGCGCTCGAGGACTTTGCGAAGAACACGCCGCAGCAGCTGGGGACCGATCGGGTTTGCTTCATCACGCGCAACCTCCTGGCAGGAAAAGATCGCCGAGGTATCTTCTGGAACCACTTCGGTGCCACGCTGGATGACGAGCACTCGGTGTTCTTCGTCAGCACGGCCGATCTGCGGGAATTTGCACAGGAGGCCGGAACGAGCTTTGCCAAGGCGGCGCTGCTGGTCTGCCTATCGATGCTCATCGCCATCGATGAGCGCTGGGGCATCGAATATCACATGGAGACCGCGGGATGCCTCATGGACTACTGCGCAGATCGGCACGACATGGTCTTGTCGCTCAAAAGAATGAGCTTCGACCACACGCCTTGTCGCTCGAAGATCAAGGACCAGAAGATGCTCGCAGCGATCGACGCGATCATTGCGCTGCCTGCCGATCACTGAGAGCCTGGGCACGATTCGGCGCGCCAGGATCGTGAGCTGAAGACGGAGCCGCCGATGGCCCGGGACGGCTCGGGATGGCGCCCGGGAGCCTGCCGGGACGCGGCGGAGCGCCCCAGCCAGCCCGGGCTCGGGGCCCGGCCGGCGCGTGGCGTTGCTGGTCGATGAGCTCGGCGCGATCGATCCAGCGCCAGGCCGAGATCCGCGCGCCGCGCGGCGCCCGGGCCCTGAGCCCGGACATCGACCGGCCGCTCAGTGCGTGAGCCGCCACAGCATCGCCCGAACCCGATCCAGCACCGCGTCGACGGCGGCGAACTCGGCGGGCGTGATGTAGCCGCGTGCCCGCGCGATGCGCAGCGCCGTGGTGAGCTCGCTTGCCGAGCCGGCGGCACGGCGGAAACCGGTCGGCGCGATCAAGGCCGGCACGCTGCCGCGCTTCGCTGACGTTGAGCGCGATCGATTCGGCAGCGCGGCCGACCTCGTCGGCGAGCGACTTGCGGCCCAGGCGGCAGCGGTCGCCGGAGCGGCAGCGGTCGCCGGAGCGGTGATCACGCTCGTCAAGATCTCACTACAGCGAGCCGCGGCTGCCGCCACCGGACGTCCGGATGCGATCGAACCGCCGGCGGCGAGCGGCTCGACGGTCGCTGGTGGGAAGCCGCCGGCCTCGACAAGTTCACCGGGGGCGCCTGTCTGTTCGCTCTCACCTACAACATCCTGCGCTTCATCACCGTGGGCGCGTAGCGATCCTCACGCTCACCTTCGAGCGATCGTCCTCCGGCTGGTGCGCTCGCAGCCGACCCGCGCCGGCCTACACCACGTGTTCCCGGTGGCAGCCACCGACGAAGCTCTGCCCCGGCGCGCTCGCAACCAACCCGCGGCCGCCACCTCATCGACGTCGCTCCCACCGCCCCCCTTTGCGGTCCCGCGCGGTGCCGCGAACCGTGCCCAAGCTCTGACTAGACCCCCTCGGGCCTGGCGGGCTGTGCCGCGACCGGGCCGCTGTGGCGCGGGTTGCCGCCGAACATGTGCCAGCCGTCGAGCGTCCGGTCGCCGACCTCGAGCGCGACGACGTAGCCGTCCGCGGTGGCGGCGTAGATCCAGCCGTTCGCGATCACCGGCTCGGCG
>DASWRS010000605.1:0-8595 GCA_036403075.1 Kofleriaceae bacterium | reverse complement strand
GCGTCGACCTCGACGACTGGAACCGGCCGACCCGGCTGACCTATCCCAACGGCCGGGCGATCGAGTACGGCTACTTTCCGTCCGATGCCGCGTCGCCGGACGCGCAGCTCCGGCTCGCGACCCGCCGGGTGCGCACCGCCGACGACGCCAGCCTGGTCGATCAGATCGCGAGCTACGACGCCAACGGCCGGATCACGCAGCAGATCGATGCGCGGGGCGTGACGACATCGAGGGACTTCGACGAGCTCGGCCACGTCCGCCGGCTCACCGTGTCGTCGAGCGCGGGCGCGAGCACGGATCGGTTCGGCTACAATCTCGCCGGCCAGCTCGTCACCGAGACCACGCCGGGCCGGCGCCGCGTGGTGCACGACTACGACGCGGCGGCGCGGCCGTGGCGGCGGCGCGCCGAGGCGCCCGACGGCAGCGTCGCGTGGTCCGAGGTCGCGGCGCTCGACGATCGCGGCAAGGTGCTCGCGCTGCGCCGGTTCGCCGGCAACGGCGAGCTGACCGCGCCGAGCTGCGGGGCCGAGGAGCCCGGGGAGTTCTGCGCCGCGTTCGGCTACGACGCGTTCCGCCGGCGCGCGAGCCTGACCCTGCTGAGCTCGGCCGACAAGCCGTGCGACGGCGACGACTGCCGGGTCACCTACCGCTATGACGACAACGGCAACCTCGCCTGCACCACCGAGGCCGGCCTGCACACCACCTGCTTCGAGCGCGACGGCCGCGCCCGGCTGTCCGCGGTCGTGCTGCCCGACGGTACCCGCGCGACGTTCCGCTACGACGCCAACGATCAGCTGATCGAGCGCCGCGATCCGCGCGACCGCGCGTCGACGTTCGTGTGGGACGACTTCGGCCGCGAGCTGTCGCGCACCACGCCCGACGCCGGCCGGCTGGTCACCGGCTACGACGCCGGCGGGCTGCGCACCACCACGCTCGACGCGCGCGGGATCCGGATCGACACCGCCTACGACCTCGCCGGCCGCCCGGTCGGGTTCCACGTACCGTCGGATCCGAGCGGCAACTCGGACATCGCGTACGTCTACGACGAGGCCGGCGCGCTGCCCGGCGGCGACGGCGCCTATGGCTTCACCGCCGGGCGGCTGACCACGATCGTCGCGCGCGCGGCCGACGGCACGCGGCTGGCTTCGCATCGCTCCTACGACGAGCGCGGCCACGTGATCGATCAGATCGAGGAGCGCGGCGGCGAGCTGACCCGGCAGCACCACACGCTCGGCGACGACGGCGAGCCGCTCGCGACGACCTACCCCGACGGCAAGGTCGTGAGCTTTCAGTACCCGGCGGCCGGCGGCACGTCGCCGACCGCGCTGCCCCAGGCCGCCTCGGTGGTATTCGGCGGCGAGGCCCACACCCTGTTCGACGCCGCGAGCTACACCACCGACGGCCGGCTCGCCGCGCTCGACGACGCCGCCGGCGGGGTCCGGATCGCGACCCACAACAAGCGCGGCGAGCTCGTGCGGCTGGTCGCCGGCCCGCCGGCCGATCCGTGGGTCGACGAGCGCTACGACCACGATGCGCGTGGCCGCGGTCGGCTCGTCGCGGTCCATCACTTCGCCGGGATGTACAACGCGTACGACGAGACCTACGACGCCGACGCGCAGGGCCGGATCACGAGCGCGACCAGCAACCTGACCGGCGCGCTCGACGCCCGCGCGTGGACCTACGACGCCGTCGGCAACCGGCTGAGCGAGACCCGCAACGGCGCGGTCACGGCGTACCACTACGCCGGCGCCGCCGACAACCGGCTGACCTCGCTGTCGGGCGCGGCAAGCGACGCCTGGACCTACGACGCCAGCGGCTTCCTCGCGAGCCACACCGCCGCCGGCCGGCTCGTCAGCTACGGCTACGACGCCTACAGCCGGCTGCGCCAGCTCCAGGACGAGACCTCGGCCACCGGCGCCCCCGGCGTGCCGTCGTCGATCACGTTCAGCTACCTCGCCACGGCATGCAGCCCGGCGGACATCGTGTTCTCGATCAACGGCACGATCGCGGCGCGCGCGGCGGCCGACGCGAGCTGCTCGTGCGCGCCGGGGATCCGCACGATCGTCGTCACCGACCCCGCGATCCTCGGCCTGCTCACCGGCGGCGCGAACCGGTTCACCGTCTCGTTCCCGCAGTACCTGGCGTGGGCGGTCGCGACGGTCAACGGCAACGACTTCGTGATCCACGACGCCGGCGGCGGCGGCGACGGCCTGGCGCGCAACGCCGACCTGTGCGCCGCCGGCTACGTCTACGGCCCGCCGCCGCAGACCCTGGCGCAGCCGAGCCTGGGCTCGGTCACGTTCACGTACCTCGCGACGTCGTGCAGCGGGCCGCAGCCGATCACGTTCTCGATCAACGGCGCGCCGGTCGCGACCCGCAGCGTCGCCGGCGCCTGCACCTGCTCGCCCGGGGTCGCGAGCTTCAAGACCTCGGATCCGGCGGTGCTCGGCGCGCTGCACGCCGGCGTCAACACGCTCCGGGTCGGCTTCCCCGGCTACCTCGCGTGGGCGGTCGCCGGCGTCGAGGGCCAGAGCGACGTCGTGATCTACGATCCGGCCGGCCACGCTGCCGCGCGCGATCCCAACCTGTGCAGTGGCGCGTACGGCGGCAACGTCGATGCCTCGGCGAACACCGCGAGCTATGCCCCGCGCGACAAGGTCGCGTTCACCTACGACGGCTACGGCCGGATCTGGGAGCGCCGGCTCGGCGACGGCCGCTACACGCGGACCTACTACGACGCCTCGGGCCGGATCAGCGAGATCGTCGAGTTCCGCGGCGAGACCGCGTTCGGTGCGCCGCAGACCTACGTGACCGATCACGTCCGCGCCGGCGGCTCGCTGGTGGCGCAGATCGTGCGGCTGTGTCGCAAGGCGGGCAAGACCCTGCCGGTCAGCTGCAGCGACACCGACCTGCGCGTCGTCGCCGAGGGCATGCACGGCCCGGTCGCGATCGAGAGCGCGCTGCGCGGCGTGCCGACCTGGATGGGCGCGCTCGACCCGCTCGGCAACTGGCTCGACCTCGGCGCGCTGCGCGGCTTCGACGGCAAGACCGGCACCACCGACGACTTCGCGATGATGTCCGGCAACCTGGCCGGCCACGACCTGTCCAGCCAGGATCCGTTCGACGGCCTGGTCACCGGCCTGGGCCACGGCAGCATGTTCAAGCAATCGGTCGCCGACCGGCTCGGCGGCCCGCAGCTCGACAGCGGCTGGGACGGCAGCAGCTACATGGCCAACCAGATCTCCGACGGGCTCGCGCTGATCGGCGGCATGCACGCCGGCTCGCACGGCAAGGGCCCGCCGCGGGGGCCCCACGACCCGTCGCTCTACGGCATGCACGACGGCAAGCTCGACGAGGACGACGACCCGCCCGACGACGCGCCGGCCGCTGACGACACCCCGCTCAGCGATCCGCCGCTGGTCACCGCCGAGGGCGGCATCGCCGGGGAGAAGACGCCGCTGACGCCCAAGGACACCGGCGGGTCGAACCCAGCGTTCGACTTCTCCGGCAAGTCCGGTGGCTCCGGCTCCGGCGGCGCCGACGGTGGCTCGAGCGGGATCGACCTCAACAAGATCCTTCCCGGATGGGCCAAGGAGGTCAAGGAGCACGTCACGATCCCGATGAGCGTCCAGGACACGACCAACCCGATGCCGGGCTCGCCGGACTACACGCCACCCGGCAGCAAGATGTGCGCCGACAACATGGAGTGCGGCGACGATCAGGCGGTGGTGCCGGTCGGCCCGCCGGTGTTCAAGAAGGACTGGGTCTCGCATCCGGTCAATCCATCGACGATCGACAACGCGGGCCCCTTGACCCTGCCCGACGCCAGGAAGCCCGGGAACATCGACCCGATGGCGCCCGACGAGAACATGTACACCGGCGTGCCGACGACGTCGCCGGAGGGCTCGAACTGCGCCGTCACCTGGCGCGTGTGCGGCTACAAGTGACCGTTCTGCAGCGGGTAGAGCGTCCGCCCAAAGCGAACCAGCGGCGGACCCGGATCACGCGCGCGACTGGGGCAGCTCGATCGTCAGCTCCGTGCCGCTACCGGCGGTCGACGTCACGACCACGGACCCACCGTGCTCCTCGGCGAGGCTGCGGATCACGTCCATGCCGATGCCCCGACCGGACACCGACGTCACGGTGTGCGCGGTCGAGAACCCCGGATGGAACAGCAACTCGAGCAGCGCCGGCTTGCCGGCGGCTGCCGCCGCGGCGGCGGAGAGCAGGCCGCGCTCGACGGCAACCTTGCGGATTCGATCGAGCGCGATCCCGCGTCCATCGTCGCGCACCGTCACGACCAGGCGCTCACCCACCGCGTACGCGGCGACGTCGATCGTGCCCTCGGCGGGTTTGCCGGCGGCGATGCGGTCTCCGGGTGACTCGATCCCGTGATCGAGCGCATTGCGAACCGCGTGGATCAGGATCTCGCCGACGACCCGGGCGACCTCGGGGGGGACCAGCACGTTGCCCAGCTCGACCTCGGCGCTGGCGGTCTTTTCGAGATCCGTCGCGAGGGTCTTGACCATCCGCACGAGGCGGCGCGCGAGCGGAGTGAGCGGTACCCAGGCCAGGCGATGCACGATCGCGCGCAACGGCGCCAGCTCGGCGACGGGGAGCTTGCACCCGAGGGCATCGAGCGCCCCCAGCAGCTCGCGCTGGGTACGCTCGAAGCTCCGGGCGGCGTCATCATGCGGACGGCCGGGCTCGAACATCATCGCGGCGTCCACGAGCAACGCGATCGCGCAGCGCTTCGCGAGTGGATCGTCGGTGCCGAACGCCTCGGTCAGGCTCGGCATTCCGGCCTGTGACACGGCGTCGAGGAGCCCCGGCGAGGACTGGCTCCGGTTCTCCGGCGTGTTCATCCAGGAGCTCAGCGCGACCAGCAGCGAGGGGCCGGCGTCGAGCGCCGAGGCCTCGCGATGGACCTGTGCGTACAACTCGATCTGGCGATCGACCATCGCGATCTCGTCGAGCAACGCCGGCTCGATCTCGCCTCCGCAGGCGACGATCTCGATCGCCTCCGCGGCCGCGGTGCACTGGGTTCGCAGCGACTGCATGTTCACGCGCTCGCCGGCGGCGCGGATCAGGTCGATCGCACGGCTCGCCACCGCGGCGGCGCTCCGATCGCCCTGGGCGAGCCGGACGATCGAGATCTGGAGCTCGACGAGCACCGGCCGGCATTCGCGCATCAGCTCGGTCATCGCATCGTCGACCTCGCCGCGCGGCCGGGCGGCGACGATCGCGATCCGCAGCCGGCGCATCGCCTCGGCGAGCTCGGCCAGGAGCGGCCGTGGTGCTGGCTCGACGTTGCGAACCGCCTGGATCATCTCCTCGGCGTCATGCGCGAGATCGGCGACCGCCTGCAGCCGAGTACCGCGGGTCGAACCCTTGATGGTGTGCATCGCGCGAAACATCCGGTGCACCGCCGGGCGCGCGCTGCGGTCGAGCTCGAGGTAGCGCAGGCTCGCCTCGCAGTCATCGACGAGGGCGAGCGCGTCGACGCACAGCCGGTTGGTCTCGACCGGATCCTCGGCCTCGCTGCAGGGGGCGGCAGCCGGCGCGGGCGCCGGCAGCGCGAACAGGACCACGCCGCTGATCACGCCGCTGTCCACGATCGGGCTCCAGGTCAGCTGGAGGATCTGGCCATCGCGACGAGGCATCGTCGCCGGCGCATCGGCCCTGACCACCGCCCAGGCATCCGCCGGTGCGCCGATCGCCGAGGCCAGCAGCAGCTGGACGCGCACCGCATCGGGTGCGTCGTCGTCGACCTCGAGGGCGCGCACCACGTCTCGCTCGGGTGCGAGCGCCGGCAGCGCGGCGCCGAGCCACGCCTGCACGATCTGGCCGCTGGCGTCGAGCTCGAGCGTGGCTCCGGGGAACCGCGGGATCCGGCGCGATTCGATGTAGCTCGCCGCCGTGTGCGAACGCGACCGCGGCAACACGGCCGATGCAGCGGAAGCCGCGGTGTCGGTCATGGCTCCAGGATCCCGGGGTGAAAGCTCACCACGATCAATCCAAGGTCGGTCGTGACCTGGCTGATCGCGCCACTCGGGGCGACCGAGGTGATCCGCGGAGGCGCGATCTCGAAGTCCACGCCGTGACCTGCGAGTGCGTCGAGCCCGCGCCCGGTGAGCACGTTCGCGAGCTCGCTCGCCGCCGCCTCGAGGATCGCCGGCTCGAGCGCGAGCCCGGGCGCGAGCACGCTCGCGGCGCGCCGGGTGACCGCGATCGGAAACTGCCACGTCACCCCGGTGAGATCGCCGGACACGCAGATCAACACTCCGATCGCGTGCATGTCGATCGGACCGGTGGTCGCGAGGCGCGTCCCCGCTTCGCAGATCTCGGCGGAGATCCCGAACACGCCGAGCATCTCGACCACGCGGCGCAAGAAGCCGATCGTGCGAGCGTGGTCAGGCACGGGTGACCCGGATCAGCTCGCGCGTGGTCGTGATCCCGGCGAGCCACAGCCGGAACGCCTCGTATCGCATGGTGCGAAATCCCTTCTGGATCGCCGCCGCGCGGATGTCGTCGACCGACGCGCGCTGCGCGATCATCGCCCGCAGCGCATCGTCGATGGGGAGCAGCTCGCGAACCGCGACCCGCCCGAAGTAGCCCGTGCCGTGGCAGGCCGCGCAGCCGCGCCCGCGGGCGACCTGCGTGCCGGCCGGAACGTGCGGGAGTCCCAGCGCGGACAGCTCTGCGGCATCCGGGGTGTAGAGCTGGCGGCAACCCTTGCACACGCTGCGCGCGAGGCGCTGCGATACGATGCCGATCAGCGCCGGCGCCACCAGGTACGGCTCGACACCGAGCTCGAGCAAGCGAACGATCGAGCTCGGTGCATCGTTGGTGTGCAGCGACGTCAGCACCAGGTGGCCGGTCAAGGCGGCTTCGGCCGCCAGCATGCCGGTCTCCTGATCGCGAACCTCGCCGACGAGGATCACGTCGGGATCCTGCCTCAGGATCGAGCGCAGCGCGCTCGCGAACGTCAGCCCGCGCTTGGGCGCGATCTGGACCTGGTTGATGCCGCCGATCTGGTACTCGACCGGATCTTCGACCGAGACGACGTTGATCTCGGGATCGCGTACGGCGTTGAGCGCGGCATACAGCGTGGTGCTCTTTCCCGAGCCGGTCGGGCCCGTGACCAGCACCAGGCCGTAGGGCGAGCGGACCATCCGGAGGAATTCGTCGCGCTGCTTGGGCTCGAAGCCGAGCGCGTCGAGCGACTGGACCGCGCGGCGGTTGTCCAGGAGCCGGCACACGACTTTCTCGCCCCAGTAGGTGGGCAGCACCGAGATCCGGAGGTCGATGTCCCCGGCGGCGGACGGCAGCTTGATCCGGCCATCCTGCGGGACGTGGTGGAGCGAGATATCGAGACCGGCCAGGACCTTGATGCGCGACACCGTCGCGGCGTGCAGCTCGATCGGTCGGCTCTCGATCTGGCGCAGCGCACCATCGATGCGAAACCGCACGATGGTCTCGCGCTCCGTCGCCTCGATATGGATGTCGCTCGCGCGCTGCTCGATCGCGCCGGCGATCATCGAGTTGACGATGCTCGATGCGGCGACCAGGTCTTCCTGAGTGACGTCGACCACGTCGTCGTTCGGCGCGCGGCGGGTCTCGTACAAGCGGGACTGCGCGCGCTCGATCTCGGACGGCGTCGAGACCACGACCGTCACGGCGCGCTTGTGCTGACGTGCGAGCCAGTCGAACAGCTGGAGCTGCGTCGGATCCGACGCTGCAATCGAGATCTCCTGTGCGGTCGCAAACACCGGTACGATCCGGTGCTTCACCGCGGTCGCCTGGGGCAAGAGATTCACCAGATCCAGCGACAGCTCGACGGTATCGAGCGCGAGTCGCGGGAGCTGGAACTGCATCGCGACCGCGTCGTAGAGCTGCTCGATCGTGCCGAACCCCGCGCGGGCGAGCGCCGCCGGCTTGGGGTTGCGCTCGCGCAGCAGCTCCAGCGGGACGCGGACCCGGGGGGCGCCGTCTTCCGGCGCGGCGGCGGGCGGGCGCGGCGGGGTGCGCACCGACACGGCCGGGTCCTTCACGACGCACCTCCAAACAGCCGATCGACATCGCCCTGGATGATTCCCGCCTCGGGCAGATCGGATTCCTCCACGCTGACCGCGGCCGGCTCGAACAGGCCGGCGAGCTCATCGGCGGGCCACGACGTCGCCGGCGGCGCCGGCCGGGCCGCGACGTGTCGAGCCGCCGCGACCTCATGCCCGATGATCGCTCGCCTCGGCGGGATCTCCCCGGCGCGCAGCGACGTGCCGCAGCCGCCGCAGAATCGATCGACGTGGTCATTCGAGAAACCACAGCTCTGGCACGCCGGCTCGAAGTTGCATCCGCAACCTCCGCAGTATCGGCGCGCTGCCTGGTTGTCTCGCCGGCAGCCCGGGCAGATCACGACGCGGTCGCCGATCCGGTGGCGGGCGCTTGCAGCACGAACTGGAAGATCTGCTCGGCACGCGCGGCGTCGAACGGCTTGAGCAGGTAGTGACGGACCCCCGCGCGCTGACACGCGACGATCTTGTCGCGCGTCGTGATCGAGGTGCACATGACGATGCGTGCCGCCGGATACGCCTG
>DASWRS010000604.1:0-4829 GCA_036403075.1 Kofleriaceae bacterium | reverse complement strand
GCCGGCGTCGATCCGTTCCTCGCCACGCTGGTGTCGCAGCGCGCGCTCTATGCCGCGAACAACGCGCTGGTCGCGACCCGGCTCGCCGCGCTGGGCAATCGCGTCACGCTCTACCGCGTGCTCGGCGGCGGCCTGAAGTAGACTTGGCGGCATGCAGCCTGCGAAGCCCGCGCCGACGAGGTTCCGGAGCGGCCGGCACTTCCTCCAGATCCCCGGCCCGACCAACGTTCCCGATCGCGTGCTCCGCGCGATGGACCGGCCGACGATCGATCACCGCGGCCCCGACTTCGCGCGGCTCGCGGGCGAGATCTTCGAGGGCCTGCGCCCGGTGTTCGGCACCGAGGGGCCGGTGATCGTGTTCCCGTCGTCGGGCACCGGCGCGTGGGAGGCGGCGATCGTCAACACGCTCGCGCCCGGCGACCGGGTGCTGATGTTCGAGACCGGCCAGTTCGCCACGCTGTGGAAGCGGGTCGCCGAGCGCCTGGGGCTCGTGGTCGACTTCGTGCCCGGCGACTGGCGGCATGGCGTCGATCCCGGCGCGGTCGAGGCCCGGCTCGCCGCCGATCGCGGGGGCCAGGGCAAGGCCCAGGGCAAGGCCGAGATCAAGGCGGTGATGGTCGTCCACAACGAGACCTCGACCGGCGTCACCAGCCGGATCCCGCAGATCCGCCAGGCGATCGACCGCGCGCACCACGGCGCGCTGCTGATGGTCGACACGATCTCGTCGCTCGGCTCGATCGAGTACCACCACGCGGCATGGGGCGCCGACGTCACGATCGGCTGCTCGCAGAAGGGCTTCATGCTGCCGCCCGGCCTGGGCATGAACGCGGTCAGCGACAAGGCGCTCGCCGCGGCCCGGCAGGGCGGGATGCCGCGGTCGTACTGGGACTGGGAGGACATGCTCAAGAACAACGCGAGCGGGTTCTTCCCGTACACGCCGGCGACCAACCTGCTCTACGGCCTGCGCGAGGCGCTCACCATGCTGCACGAGGAGGGGCTGGCCAACGTGTTCGCGCGCCACGCCCGGCTCGCCGAGGCCACGCGGTGCGCGGTCCGCGCCTGGGGCCTCGAGATCCTGTGCGCCGAGCCCGCCGAGTACTCGAACGTGCTGACCGCGGTGATGATGCCGGCGGGCCACGACGCCGAGGTGTTCCGCGCCGCGACGCTGTCGCGGTTCGACATGTCGCTCGGTGTGGGCCTGGGCCGGCTGGCCGGCAAGGTGTTCCGCATCGGCCACCTGGGCGATCTCAACGATCTGACGCTGGTGGGGGCCCTGGCCGGGGTCGAGATGGGATTGACCATTGCGGGAGTGCCACACCGGCCCGGCGGCACTCAGGAAGCGATGAAGTTTCTCTGCGACGGCGTGTGATCCCGAGTACGTTGCGGCCGTGAAGGCGGCAGGTGGTGGCGATCGCCCCGCGATCTGAACGAGAGGACGCCCATGAAGCTTCGCAAGCCGAGCGCTCCCAGCATCGTCCTGTTCCTGCTCTGTGTGATGTATTTCCTGACCTACATCGACCGGGTCAACATCGCCACGGCCGCGACCGACATCCAGAAGGAATTCCATCTCAGCAAGACCCAGTACGGGTTTGCGTTCTCGGCGTTCGGATATCCGTATCTGATCTTCCAGGTGATCGG
This sequence comes from Kofleriaceae bacterium, assembly GCA_036403075.1. Classification (GTDB taxonomy): domain Bacteria; phylum Myxococcota_A; class Polyangia; order Haliangiales; family Haliangiaceae; genus JABFXX01. The sequence goes on along the minus strand of DASWRS010000604.1, from coordinate 3,191 downwards.
CGGCCGGCTCGGCGACCGCTTCGGGCCGCGCAGGACGCTGGTCGTGTGCGGCGCGATCTGGGCAGTGGCCACCGCGCTCACCGGGCTCGCCGTCGGCCTGGTCTCGCTGATCGCGTTCCGCGTCGCGCTCGGGTTCGGCGAGGGCGCCACGTTCCCGACCGCGACGCGCGCGATGCAGAGCTGGACGCCGACGAGCCGGCGCGGCTTCGCCCAGGGCATCACGCACTCGTTCGCGCGGCTCGGCAACGCGGTGACGCCGCCGATCGTGGCGGCGCTCATGGGCTGGGTGAGCTGGCGCGGCGCGTTCACCGTGCTCGGCGTCGCGAGCCTGGTCTGGGTCCTCGTGTGGTGGCTGTACTACCGCGATGACCCGCGCGACCACGCCGGCGTCACCCCCGAGGACCTGGCCCGGCTGCCCCCGCCCGAGACCGCCAAGGCCAAGGCCCGGGCGGTGCCGTGGCGCCGGCTGATCGTGCGCATGCTCCCGGTGACCCTGACCTACTTCTGCTACGGCTGGTCGTTGTGGCTGTTCCTCACCTGGATCCCGCAGTTCTTTCGCGATAACGGCGGCCTCGATCTCAAGAAGTCCGCGCTGTACTCGAGCGGCGTGTTCATCGCCGGTGTCGTGGGCGACGCGCTGGGCGGGATCATCAGCGATCACCTGCTGCACCGGACCGGGCGCGTGACGATGTCGCGGCTGATCGTGATCGTGATCGGCATGCTCGGCGCCGCCGGCTGCCTGATCCCGGTGCTGTTCACCCACGACATTGTCTGGCTGGGGTTGTGTCTGTCCGGCGGGTTCTTCTTCCTCGAGCTCGTGATCGGGCCGATCTGGGCGGTGCCGATGGACATCGCGCCGCAGTACTCCGGGGCCGCCAGCGGCCTGATGAACACCGGCTCGGCGCTGGCGGCGATCGTCTCGCCCCCGGTGTTCGGCTACATCGTCGACACCACCGGCGACTGGCACCAGCCGTTCTACGGCTCGATCGCGCTGCTACTGATCGGCACCGCGCTGTCGTTCACGATGCGGCCGCACCGCAAGTTCGTCGACGAGCCCACCGACGAGCTGCCCATGGCCAAGGTCACCTCGGAGAAGCCGAAGTAGCGATGCCGCGGCGAATCGGCGATCCCGCGCTGGCCGCGCGGCTGGGCGAGGTGATGCGCGGCGAGGTCCTGTTCGACGCGTTCACCCGCGGCCGGTACTCGACCGACGCGTCGATCTACCAGATCGAGCCGATCGGCGTGGCGCTGCCGCGCGACACCGACGACGTGATCGCCGCGATCGCGCTCGCGCGCCGCGACGGCTTCCCGGTGATCCCGCGCGGCGGCGGCAGCTCGCAGAACGGCCAGCCGCTCGGCGAGGCCGTGGTGATGGACACCAGCCGCCACATGACCGGCGTGCTCGACATCGACGCCGAGGCCGGCACCGCCACGGTGCAGCCCGGCATCGTGCTCGACGAGCTCAACCGCCGGCTGCGTCCGACCGGCTGGACCTTCCCGGTCGACGTCTCGACCTCGGCCCACGCGACGATCGGCGGCATGACGGGCAATAACTCCGCCGGCACGCGGTCGATCCAGTACGGCCTGATGGTCCACAACGTGCTCGAGATCGAGGCCGTGCTGGCCGACGGTACGCGCGCCGTGTTCGGCGAGCTCGTGCCCGGCGCGCGCGGCGTACCGCGGATCACCGAGCTGGCCGCGGTGCTGCGCGCGCTGCACGCCGACCACGCCGACGAGATCGCGCTGCGCATGCCCAGGGTGATGCGCCGGGTCGGCGGCTACAACCTCGAGGCGCTGGGCGGGCCGCGCCCCAACCTGGCGCACCTCCTGGTCGGCTCCGAGGGCACGCTCGGGTTCTTCACCCGGATCAAGCTCAAGCTGAGCCGGATCCCGCGCCACCGGATCGGCGCGGTCTGCCACTTCGCGCGGTTCTTCGACGCGATGGACGTGACCCGGTTCATCGTCGAGCTGTCGCCGACCGCGGTCGAGCTCGTCGATCGCAAGATGATGCAGCTCGCCCGCGAGCTCCCGGTGTTCCGCGCCGCGCTCGATCGCCACGTCCGCGGCACGCCCGACGCGATCCTGCTGGTCGAGTTCGCCGGCGACGACCGCGCGCCGCTCGAGGCGGCGGTCGAGCGCCTCGGCCAGCTGCTCGCCGATCACGGCCACCCGGGCGCGGTGGTGCCGCTGCCCGACGCCGCGTCGCAGGCGGAGATGACCGCGGTGCGCAAGGCCGGGCTCAACATCATGATGTCGATGAAGGGCGACGGAAAGCCGATCTCGTTCATCGAGGACTGCGCGGTGCCGCTGCCCGATCTCGCCGAGTTCACCGAGCGCCTGACCCGGCTGTTCGCCCGGCACGGCACCGAGGGCACCTGGTACGCGCATGCCTCGGTCGGCTGCCTGCACGTCCGCCCGATCCTCAACATGAAGGACGAGGCCGGCGCGCGGACGATGCGCGCGATCGCCGAGGAGGCGTTCGCGATCGTCAAGGAGTACCGCGGCTCGCACTCCGGCGAGCACGGGGACGGGCTGAGCCGCTCGGAGTTCCACCCGATGATGTTCGGCGAGCGCCTGGTGCGCGCGTTCGAGGCGGTCAAGGACACGTTCGATCCGCGCGGGCTGCTCAACCCGGGCAAGATCGTGCGCGCGCCGCGGATGGATGATCGCAGCCTGTTCCGCTACAAGCCCGGATACGCGGCGCTGAACGTGGTCCCGGCGCTCGACTGGTCCGCCGCCGGCGGGCTCGTGGCCGCGACCGAGATGTGCAACAACAACGGCGCCTGCCGCAAGTTCGACGCGGTGATGTGCCCGAGCTACCAGGCGACCGGCGACGAGCGCGACGCCACGCGCGGCCGCGCCAACAGCCTGCGGCTCGCGCTGACCGGCCAGCTCGGCCCCGACGCGCTGGTCGCCGACGAGATGAAGCAGACCATGGCGCTGTGCGTCGGCTGCAAGGCGTGCCGGCGCGAGTGCCCGACCGGCGTCGACATGGCGCGGATGAAGATCGAGGTGCAGGCGGCGCGGGCGGAGAAGTACGGCCTGTCGCTGCACGACCGCCTGGTTGGATATCTGCCGCGTTATGCGCCGACGGCCGCGCGGGCGCGCTGGCTGCTCAATCTGCACAATAATGTGCCGCTGCTAGCCGCCCTGTCAGAAAAATTCACCGGCTTCAGTGCCCACCGAAAGCT
>DASWRS010000603.1:0-1999 GCA_036403075.1 Kofleriaceae bacterium | reverse complement strand
TCCGCACTTCTTCCCGGTGCCGGTGTTCCTGCAGCAGGCCGCCGGCGCGCCCGGCTTTGGCGACCTGCCGCAGGTCTCGTTCGTCGATCCGAACTTCGGCCTGTTCGGCCCGGCGTCGGAGAACGACGAGCACCCGCCGACCGACATCCAGCGCGGCCAGGCCTTCGTCTCGCAAGTGGTCAACGCCGTGCGCAACGGCCCGCGCTGGAGCGACTCGGTGATCTTCATCGTTTACGACGAGCACGGCGGGTTCTACGATCACGTGCCGCCGCCGCCCGCGGTCGCGCCCGATCGGATCCAGCCCGGCCAGTGCGCCGATCTGTCGAACCCGCCGGCGAGCCTTCAGCCCGGCGGCGGCGCCGGCTGTAACGACAACCCGCGCGGCGATCCGAACACCAGCGTGGCCGAGGCGATCGCGCTGTGCCCGCAGCTGGCCGCCAACCCGACCGGCCCGTATCCCGCCGGCTGCGCCCGGTTCGATCAGTACGGCGTGCGCGTCCCGTTCGTCGCGGTCTCTGCGTTTGCCAGGCCGCGGTACGTCTCGCACACCGTCGCGGATCACACGTCGATCCTCGCGTTCATCGAGACCGTGTTCCTCGATCACCACCAGCACCTGACCGAGCGCGATCGCCGCGCCGACAACCTGCTCGAGCTGTTCGACTTCGTCCACGCGCCGTCGCTGAACACCCCGGTCGGGGTCGCCGCGCCGCCGCTGGCCGACTGCACACCGGTGCTGTGAATGTCACGGTGATGCGCCCGGGCCTCGGCTCGCATCGCGGATCGCATCTCGGCTTGCAACCGGTTGCGCCCCGGGCCATTCGGGCGCAGATTCGCGAATTGCCACTTCACAAGCGATCTCGATCACGCGACATCCTAGAAAAATGTCGCAGTATCGTCACGCGTGTCTCCGGGGCGGCGGCGGCGTGATCGCTACGATTGTCGCAACAACGCGGGAGTAACCGATGAACGCATGGGCGCGAGCTACGTATTTGATCTTGCCTTTCACTTTCATGGCCGCGTGTGCGGCGGCGGCAGACGAGGATCCGACGACCGTGGGCACGTCCCAGATCGCGTCCGCCGACCGCGCCGACCACGATCACGACCGCGGCCTCGCCAGGGTCAAGCACGTCATCATCGTGATGCAGGAGAACCACTCGTTCGACAACTACTTCGGCGCGCTGACGTACGCGCCCGGCAGCCCGTACCACCGGCCGCACCGGCACGGCGATGGCGACGGTGACGCCGACGACCGCGCCGGCTGCCGCGACAACGACCATCGCTGCGTCGACGGCCTGAGCTGCCGGGTCGACGCCGGCGGCGCGTTCCACTGCAGCAACTCCAACCTCGACCAGGACGGCAGCACGGTCCGCGCGTTCCACGATCCGAACCGCTGCATCGTGCCGGACCTCGATCACGGCTGGGCCAGCACGCATCGCGAGGCCAACTTCGACCAGCCCAACGCCACCCGGCGCCACGCGCCGATGACCGGCTTTGTCCGGGTCAACGACGAGACCGAGCAACACGACCACGGCGAGTCGCCGACCGAGGACGAGACCATGGGGTTCTACACCCAGGACGAGATCCCGTTCTATTACGACCTGGCGCAGCAGTTCGCGATCAGCGACCGATTCTTCGCGTCGGTGCTCGGCCCGACCTTCCCCAACCGCTCGTACCTCCTCGCGGCGACGTCGTTCGGTCACCTGACCACCAGCGACACGTTCCCGCCCGGCGACGGCTACCAGCCGATCACCGGCACGATCTTCGACCTGCTCGACCACAACCACGTGTCGTGGGCCGACTACTTCCAGGACGCGCCCCAGGGCGGCAGCTTCCGGCCGTTCAGCGCGACCAAGGTCGATCCGCACTTCTTCCCGGTGCCGGTGTTCCTGCAGCAGGCCGCCGGCGCGCCCGGCTTTGGCGACCTGCCGCAGGTCTCGTTCGTCGATCCGAACTTCGGCCTGTTCGGCCCGGCGTCGGAGAACGACGAGCACCCGCCGAC
>DASWRS010000602.1:0-2165 GCA_036403075.1 Kofleriaceae bacterium | reverse complement strand
TCGGCGCAGGAGCACCGGATGGGCACATCGGCCTGGCCTGCCCGGGCGAAGTCGAGCGTGGATATCCGCCATTCGCGGTCGAGCTTGTCGAGTCCCGGATCGTCGTGACCACCAGCACCGATCCGGCGATCAAACGCGGTGACGTGATCTTCACTGTGAACAACCACTCCGCCACGGAACTGCTCGCCATTGAAGAGACATACGTCAGTGGGTCGCCGCAGTGGCAAGTGGTCGGCGCGTTGCAGCGATTCGCCAGGGGACCGAAGGACTCCACACTTGGATTGCGGCTGCTTCGCGACAATCACGATCTCAACCTCACCGTGAAGCGCATCGGCCAGCGCGTGATCGAAAATCCGTCGCACCTGCCGATCGAACGTCTCGACGACGGAATCTACTATGTTGACTTATCTCGCACAGCAATGGCAGACATCGATGCTGTCGTGACTCAACTCGCCGCTGCACCCGGTGTGGTCTTCGATCTGCGCGGCTATCCGAGACACAACCATCAGGTATTGTCGTATATTCTCGATCACCCTGACGACCTCAGGGGCTGGGAGTCGATCCCGCTCATTGTTCGCCCGGATAGCGCGTCAACCCCGGCGGGCTGGGAGGACACTTCTACCTGGAACATGCCGCGCCTTTCGGTTCGGCAGCCGCACATCGGAGGGCGGGTGGCGTTTCTTACCGGTCCCGGTGCGATCAGCTCTGCGGAGTCTTTCATGGCGCTGGTCGCGTACCATCACCTCGGCGAGATCGTCGGCTCCGCGACTGCGGGCACGAACGGGGACGTCGCTCAGATCACGCTGCCGACAGGATGCACCACCTGGTTCACGGGGAGGCGCGTCACCAAGCCAGGTGGGGGACGCCATCATCTGATCGGCGTGCAACCCACAATTCCGGCATCTCGCAGCGTCGCCGGTGTTCGCGCCGGTCGCGATGAGGTTTTGGAGAAGGCGCTCGCGTACGTGCGCACGGGTGTCAAGGAAACGCCGTGAGATTTGCGCGCTCGGTCCGCGCCGCAGGCCCGCGCACGCGTACCTCCGGTACCGACGCTACGGCGCCTTCCACACGACGCCGGCCTTCATCACCCAGGTGACCCGCTCGAGCTCGGTGACGTCCTTGAGCGGGTCGCCGGCGACCGCCACGAGGTCGGCGTGCTTGCCCGGCGCGATCTCGCCGAGGCCGGACTTCGCGCACGCCTTCGCGCCCGGCTTGCACAGCGGATCGAGCAGCGCCGCGGCCACCGAGGTCAGCGATCGGATCACCGCCATCGGCGGCATGCCGGCGTCGGCCATCAGCTTGGCCTCGGCCGCCGGGTTCATGCTCCAGGGGAACGCGCCGGCGTCGGTGCCGAAGGCGATCCGCACGCCGCGCTTGTAGGCCCGCGCGACGGCGGCCTTGTGGTACTGGCCCATCCAGGCGCGTGGATCGGGGGCGAGCTTCTTGATCGAGTACTGGTAGGCGAGCATCGTCGGGCACCAGGAGACGTTCTGCGCCACCATGCGGGTCGCCAGGTCGTCGGTGATGCCCTGGCCGTGCTCGATCGAGTCGACCCCGGCGCGCAGCGCCGCGTCGATGCCGTCCCAGCCGTTGGCGTGGGCCGAGACCTTGACGCCGAGCCGGTGGGCCTCGTCGACCATCGCCGCGGCCTCGACCGGCGTGAAGTTGATGATGCTGCGCACCGGCCGGTCCGGCCGGCCCTCGTAGACGCCGTGATCGGCGTAGAACTTGATCCAGTCGGCGCCGAACCCGACCTGCTCGCGCACGGCCTTGCGCGCCTGCTCGGGGCCGTCGATGGTCTGGACGCCGATCGGCAGCGACAGCTCCCAGTTGTAGCCGCGCAGCGGATACATCCCGGTCGGCGCGAACGCGCGGGTCGCGACCTGGAGCCGCGGCCCGGGCACGACGCCATGATCGATCGCCTGCCTGAGATCGACGTCGGCGTACATCGCGCCCTCGGTCTCGAGGTCGCGCAGCGCCGTGAAGCCGTACATCAGCGCGGTCCGCGCGTTCGCCGCCGCCTCGATCGCGCGGTACGGCGCCGAGTGCTTGAGCAGGATCGCGTCGTACACGCCCGGCCCGACGTCGTCGTTGAGGAACACGTGGGTGTGGGCGTCGATCAGCCCGGGCAGCAGCGTGGCGTTGCCGAGGTCGATCACGCGCGC
>DASWRS010000601.1:0-15381 GCA_036403075.1 Kofleriaceae bacterium | reverse complement strand
GCTCTGCCGGCGCAGGAGCTAAGGGCTCTGCGGGCGCGGGCGCGAGTGGCTCTACGGGCGCTGGCGCGAGCGGCTCTACGGGCGCAGGCGCGAGCGGCTCTACGGGCGCAGGCGCGAGCGGCTCCGCGGGCGCGGGCGGCTCTGCCGGCGCAGGAGCCAAGGGCTCTGCGGGCGCGGGCGCGAGTGGCTCTGCGGGCGCAGGAGCCAAGGGCTCTACGGGCGCGGGCGGCTCCGCGGGCGCGGGCGCGAGTGGCTCTGCGGGCGCGGGCGCGAGCGGTTCCGCGGGACCCGGCGCGAGTGGCTCTGCGGGCGCGGGCGCGAGTGGCTCTGCGGGCGGAGGTGCCAAGGGTGCGGCAGGAGCCGGCGCAACTACTTCTGCTGGACCCGGCGCGAGCGGGTCGGCTGGACCTGGCGCGAGCGGCTCGGCTGGACCTGCCGCAGGCGGATCTGCCGGAGCCGGTGCGAGCGGCGCTGCGGGATCCGGCGCGACCGGCGCTGCCGGCGCAGGCGCAAGCGGCTCGACAGGAGCCGGCGCGGGCGGCTCGGCTAACGTCGGTGCGACCAGCGGTGCTGGAAGCGCAGGCGCCGGTGTTGCTGGCTCTCCAGGAGCAGGTGGCGCCGGCATCTCGGGCAACGCCGGCGGCGGTGCGGCCAGCGTCGGCGGCGGCGCGAACGTCGGCGGAGTCGGCGGCAGCGCGCCCGATGTCGGCGGTGCGGCCAGCGTCGGCGGCGGCGCGGCGAACGTCGGCGGCAACGTCACCAGCGGCTCCGGTGCCGCCGGCGTCGGCGGCTCCGCCGGTGTCGATGTCGGCCGCGTGGCGAGCGTCGGAAACGCGCCAAGCGTCGAGGGCGCGATCGGCGGAACGCCCGCCGGCAGCGCGACCGGCTTCGCGGGCACCGGCGCGAACGTCGCCGGCGGCGTGACCGGCATGCCGGCCGGGGTGCCCAGCGTCGACGGTGCGGCTGGCAGCATGGCCTCGGGGGCACCCGCGGCGCCCGAGGTCTCGAGCTTCACCTCGGCGCCCGACACGGTCGCCGGCAAGTTCTCCACCGGAGCGGCGGTCGATGCCGCGGGGGCCGGCGAGGCGGTGTCGCGCACCGAGTCGGCGCGCGGCAGCGTCGATAGCGCCCAGGCCGCGGCCGCGGACCCGAGCGGCGCGGCCGAGGCCCGCGTCGGCGGCGCGGTCAGCGAGCGCGCGCCGGTCGATCCGTCGGCCATGCAGGCCAAGGCAGGCTTTGCCTCGAGCGCGGTCGATAATCCGGAAGCGGCCGCGGCGGACCAGGTTCACGTGGGCGTCGATACGCAAACCAGCTCGACCGGTGCCAGCGTTCAGGTCGAAGGCAGCGTCAGCAAGCCGTCGGTCGACCCGAAGCGGTGATGCCGGCGGCCGGACAGGCCGCGGTGGCCGCGCTCGGCTGCGGAAATGACCTAGCCGGCGGCGTGCGCGCCGTCGACGGAGGACCGATGCGATCTCGACGGCACGCGCTTGCGTCCGGCGGTGGCCCGATGGTGTTATGGCTAGCCGCATGACCACGAGGGGGCACCTGGGGGTAGCAGGCCGTACAGCGAGGCCTGCCCGGGCGAGCCGCGCTGCGTGGCTCCGCAACAGCGCTGGCCCCAGCCACGGTTGCGGCGGTGGCATGACCGTTCGCGCGGTGTGTCGCCGCGGCGTCGGGCCGGCGGCTGCGTCGCGAGAGAATTGTCAGCGCGACGCGTTGACCGCGCCTGCCGGTGTTCTTACGATTCACCGTTCGAAGGGGTCGAAACGAAAGGACTCTCGCGTGGACGAGGAAGCCCTTATTGCGTGGCAAGACGTGCTGGACATGGTGGTCAATGGTCGGCCCAACGAGGTCGCCTGTCCGTACTGCAACCATCGTCCGCTGACGATCGAAGAGATCGATCAGTCGACACGGATCTCGTGCAGCAAGTGCGGAAAGTTCATCCAGGGCCGGTTCACCCAGTAGCATGTCGAACGAAAAAGATTTCCTCGGCAAGGGCCTCCGCTTCCCGGTGTCGATCAACCTCAACGGCGGAGTCTCGAGCTCGGCGCTCGAGGAGAACGTGCGCCAGTCGCTGTTCATCATCCTCGGCACCGCGCCGGGCGAGCGGATCAACCGGCCGTACTTCGGCTGCCGGATCCACGACCTGATGTTCGCGCCGAACAACCCCGTGACCGCCGCGCGCGCCGAGGTGTTCTGCGAGGAAGCGATCTACAAGTTCGAGCCGCGGATCGACAAGGTCGTGTGCCATGCGCAGCCCAACATCGACGAGCCCAACCGGCTCGACGTCCGCCTCGAGTACGTGATCGCGGGCAAGAACGACAAGCGCAACCTGGTGTTCCCGTTCTACCTCAAGCCCGAAGAGGACAGCGAGACGGCGGGCCAGAGCGGTGTCACCGTCACGGCCACGGTCACCAGCGGCCTCACCAACGTCTAGGACCGAGCCAATCCCCATGATTCCACCGCCGAAACTGGACGACCGCAGCTTCAACGACATCGTCGAGGAAGCCATCTCGATGATCCCGCGCTACGCGCCGGAGTGGACGAACCATAACCCGTCCGATCCGGGCATCACGCTGATCGAGCTCGCGGCGTGGATGACGGACCTGTTGATCTACCGGCTGAACCAGGTCCCGGACAAGAACTACGTCGCGTTCCTGAACCTGCTCGGCATCAAGCTGCGCGCGCCGCGCGCGGCCAAGGCACTGTGTCGGTTCTCGCTGGTCGAGGGCACCGTCAAGCAGCGCGTGCCGCGCGGCACCCAGGTCTCGACGCCGCAGGCCACCGAGGAGCACACCGTCACGTTCGAGACCGCGCGTGACGCGGTGGTCTGCGCGGCGCGCCCCGATCGCTGCTTCTCGTCGTTCAACAACAACTACTCGGAGAACAGCCGCTACATCGATCCGCCGCCGGGCACGGTGACCTCGGCGTTCGAGGTGTTCGCCGGCGCGCAGCGCATCGACCGCTTCATCTACCTGTCCGATCCGCGGTTCGCCAACACCGGCGAGTCGTCGCTGCTGCGCGTGTTCCTCGGCACGCCCGAGCACGGCGGCCGCGACCTCGCGCGCTTCCTCGAGTGGGAGTACTGGGAGGGCACGCGGTGGAAGGAGCTCGAGCCGGCGCAGATCGAGGTCGATCGCGGCGAGGTCGCGTTCCTGGGCCCGCTGCGGTTCGAGCCGACCGCGGTCCATCACATCGACGGGCTGTGGATGCGCGGCCGGCTCGCCGAGATCCCGGCGTCGGAGAAGGACACCGAGATCGACACGATCCGCGCCCGGGTCGAGGTCGTCGGCGAGGGCCTGCTGCCGACCCAGGCCTACGCCAACCTCGACAACAACGCGTTCCTGACCCTCGACCTCGGCAAGAACCTGTACCCGTTCGGCAAGGAGCCGAAGGTCGACTGCATCCTGTACCTCGCGTGCGACGAGCTGCTGCAGACCGCCGACGCCTACATCTCGATCGAGATGCTGCTCGCCGACTCGAGCGTGATCCCGCGGCCCAACCCGTCCGATCAGCTGGTGCTCGCGTTCGAGTACTGGGACGGCAAGCGCTGGCGCCACCTCGGGCGCTCGGCGCCGCGCGGCGCGCTGCCGGGCTCGGGGGACGAGCTCGGGTTCCACGACGACACCAAGGCGCTGTCGCAGTCCGGCACGGTCAGCTTCCGCCGGCCCAAGGACATGGAGGCGCTCGAGATCAACGGCCAGGCCAAGCGCTGGATCCGGATCCGGATCGAGAAGGGCGATTACGGCGAGCAGGGCACCTACACGCTCGAGAACGACAAGTGGGTGTTCAAGGACGACCGCCAGCTCCGGCCGCCCGCGCTGCGCGCGATCACGCTGCGCTATCGCGAGGACTATCGCGACGTCAAGCACGCGCTCGCGTTCAACGACTTCCAGTTCACCGACGTCACCGAGGTCGCGCGCACCGAGTACACGATCTTCCAGCCGTTCCAGGCCAAGGCCGAGGAGTCGCCGTCGCTGTACCTGGGCTTCGTCGCCAAGCCGCCGAGCGACATGCTCGGGATCTACTTCTCGCTCGACGAGGAGCTCGGGCTCGGCTCGCTGCCGACCGACGAGGCCGAGATCGCGACCACCGAGCTCGACAAGTACGAGACCTTGCGGCGGCTGTCGTGGGAGACCGGCCAGCGCGTGGTGTGGGAGTACTGGGATGGCCGCGAATGGCAGGCGCTGTCGGTCAACGACGAGACCCAGGGCTTCACCAGCAGCGGGTTCGTGTTCTTCAACGCCTCGGACGACTGGGTGATCTCGAGCAAGTTCACCGAGGAGCGGTTCTGGCTGCGCGCCCGGCTCGAGCAGGGCGGCTACGTCAAGCCGCCGCGGGTCCGGATGATCGTCACCAACGCGATCGACGCGTTCAACCAGGAGACGATCGCCGACGAGATCCTCGGCAGCTCCGACGGATCGCCGCTGCAGCAGTTCAAGTTCCTGCGCGGACCGCTGCTCGAGGACGAGACCATCGAGGTCCGCGAGCGCCAGAAGCCGCCCGCCGAGGAGGCCGCCGAGCTCGGCCCCGACGCGGTGCGCCCGGCCCAGCCCGACAACCCGCAGAGCAACGAGGCCTGGGTCCGCTGGAAGCGGGTCGACAGCTTCTTCGCCTCGGGCCCGCGCAGCCGGCACTACACGCTCGACTACGTCACCGGGATCGTGACGTTCGGCGACGGCCGGCGCGGCATGGTGCCGCCCGAGGCCAAGGACAACATCCACGCCCGGCCATACCGGATCGGCGGCGGCGCGCTCGGCAACGTCAACGGCAACACGCTGACCTCGCTCGGCCGCGCGCTGGCCTACATCGAGTCGGTGACCAACCCGCTGCCCGCCACCGCCGGCGCGGATCGCGAGACCATCGACGAGGCCAAGGACCGCGCGCCGTACACGATCAAGAGCCGCGACCGCGCGGTGACCTCGGAGGACTACGAGACGCTCGCGCTGCGCGCGTCGACCACGCTGGCGCGGGCGCGCTGCGTCCCGGATCGCTCCAACCGCGGCCACGTCACGCTCGCGCTGGTGCCCAAGGGCGAGCTACGCGGCGAGGAGTTCTCGCGCCGGCTGGTGCCGTCGAACGAGGTCCTGCGCTACGTCAAGCGCTACCTCGACGACCGCAAGCTGGTCGGCACCGTGCTCAACGTGGTGCGGCCGCGCTACAAGGACCTGTCGCTGCGCGTGGTCTTGATCCGGCGCACCGTCGGGACGTCCGATCGCCTGCGCAAGGACATCGAGTACAAGCTGCGCCGGTTCCTGCATTCGCTGGCCGGCGGCCGCGACGGCAAGGGCTGGGAGTTCGGCCGGCCGGTGCTCAAGACCGAGCTGATCCACCTGGTCGAGGAGGTCCCCGGGGTCGAGGGCGTCGACGCGCTCGAGATCCGGGACGAGCTGCGCAACGTCGGGGTCGAGCACCTCCGGCTCGACGAGGACGAGCTCCCGTTCCTGGTTCACGTCAACGTCGCGGAGAAGGTCCGCGACGACATCAAGTAGCAATGGCCACCGACCTGCTCAACCGCCGCGTGATCCGCGTCCCCAACGTCGTGGGGCGCTCGATCATCAAGGCGAGGATCCTGCTCGAGGACGCCGGGTTCAAGAAGATCGTCACGCTGTACCGCGAGAGCTACGAGGACCGCGACACGGTGCTCGAGCAGAAGCCGCCGCGGACCCAGATGGTCTACGAGGACACCGAGGTCACGATCTGGGTCGCCCGGCGGGGCTACCTGGAGAGCCTGCCCGCGATCTACCGCCGCAGCGACGCGGTCGGCCGCAACCTGGTCCGCGAGATGTGCTTCCTGTTCGAGCACATGTTCGACTCGGTCGAGGTCAACCTGACCGATGGCTGGCGGTTCTACGACCCGCACGTCGCGCCGATCGACTTCCTCAACTGGCTGTCGGGCTGGACCGCATTCTCGCTCGACCTCGACTGGCCCGAGCCGCAGAAGCGCGCGCTGATCAAGCGCGCGGTCGATCTGTACCGGATCCGGGGCACCAAGCGCGGCCTGGCGCTGTTCCTGCGCCTGTTCACCGGCCACGAGCCCGACATCGAGGAGAACACCTGGCCGTTCAAGGGCTTCCGGGTCGAGTCCGAGGGCGCCGAGCTCGGCGCCCGGGTCGGGCTCGATTCGGTGATCATGCCGCCGGTCGATCTCGCGCATTGCTTCGTCGTGACGATGCCGATGAAGTACGAGACCGTGACCACCGACATGGTGATCCGGATCCATCAGATCATCCAGATGGAGAAGCCGGCACACACGCACTACTACCTGCGCTTCGCCGAGGACAAGAGTGAGGTCGAGCTGCGCGAGTTCTTCGCGATCGGCCTGCGCTCCGGCATCGGCATCGGCGCTGAAGTCGTCCAGTCCCAAGAAGACGCGTCCGACGAGGAAAAGTCATGAGCGAGACACCGCAGCAGGGATTCAAGCGCATCAACTTCTTCAAGGGGTTCCTCACCACCGAGAAGGACTGGAACGACGCGGAGCGCTACCACATCGACAAGCGGCGGCTGCACAACCGCATGCTGCACTCGGCGGGCATCGTCTACGGCTTCGCCGGCGATCTCCGGGTCAACGCCCGCGCGCGCGGCGACCTCTCGGTCGAGGTCCAGCCGGGGTACGCGATCGACGGCATGGGCAACGACCTGATGATCTTCGACGCGACGATCCGCAACATCAACCTCGAAGAGTTCCGGCTGCCGCAGACGGTCTACGTCGTGCTGCGCTACTACGAGGAGCTCACCGACTTCATCGCCTACAAGGAGAACCTCGAGTACAAGGGCCACCGCCGCGTGCTCGAGTCATGCCGGGTCGAGCTGTCGCAGACCGAGCCCGACATCATGCGCGAGGTCGAGCTCGCCCGCATCTACCTCGAGAAGGGCGTGCAGCGGGTGCGCGACGCGCGCGATCCGGCCGATCCCAAGCCCAACGAGATCGACATGCGCTACACGCCGCGCGGCGGCATGTCGGGCTCGCAGCTGCCGCCGCACCTGCGGCTGCGCCTCGAGATGCTGCTGCTCGCGATCCGGCGCGGCGGGCTCGAGTACACCCGGCGCGGCGTGATCGCGGCGCACGATCTGGTGCAGGCGTGCAACACCGCACTGATGCTGCTCTACGCCAACCTGCTCGACCTCCGGAACATCTTCGACATCTTCAAGCTGATCATCGACTGCGAGGGCGAGCTCGCGCTCGACGTCGACGTCCACCACCCGACGATCGCGCAGAAGAAGGAGTTCTCGGAGTACCGGCGGCAGGTCGAGATCGGGCGTGGCTTGCTCGCCGAGGGCAAGAACAACATGGACGCGTTCCAGAACCTGCTCGCGTACCAGAACAAGGCCTCCGAGATCGCGCAGTCCGCGGTCGCGGGCGAGAAGGCGCAGATCGAGGCGCCGGTCGAGAAGAAGGACTCCGCCCCCAAGATCGCCGACATCAAGGACTGGGAGGGCGTCAAGGCGATGCCGGCGCCCAAGCCGTCGATGGACCTCGAGGGCCTGACCTGGGTGCTGGTCGACGAGATCGAGATCCTCAACAAGGAGTCCGAGGACAAGCACCTGTTCCAGATCAAGGAGGCCAAGGACAGCTACCGCTCGCGCCAGAAGCTCAAGTACCCCGACGGCACCACCGTCGAGGACACCGGCCGGGCCCACGTCGATGGCTACAGCGAGTTCAAGGTCATGAACATCACGCCCGGCCGCCCGGTCGTGATCCTGCGCCGCATGGACTACGTCTACGGCGACTACGAGCTCGAGCTCGGCGTCAACGGCAAGAAGGTCGGCATCGTGTCCTGCGTCGGCACCGACCGCGTCCATCGCTGGCGCAACTGGCCGGCGCTGATCACCTCGGACAACGTCACCACCGAGAACCTGATCATCCGGCAGCAGTCGGTGACCGCCGGCCGCGACATCAACATGTTCCACATCTGGGTCTACCAGCCCAAGTAGGAACCGGGCGCGGCCCTGGACCTTGGGGTTGGGTGCTGTGGTTTCCGGGCTCAGCCGCCGACGATGACGTTGGTCGAGCCCTCGATCATCTGGCCGGAGCCGCCGCAGTGCTGGTTGATCGATAGGGGCTTTCCCGCCCCTCTGGACCGGCAGAGCC
The DNA here is from genome assembly GCA_036403075.1 of Kofleriaceae bacterium. Lineage (GTDB taxonomy): Bacteria > Myxococcota_A > Polyangia > Haliangiales > Haliangiaceae > JABFXX01. Next base: position 7,289 of record DASWRS010000601.1, on the reverse strand, counting down.
GGTCCATTCACCCCCCCGCGCGTCGCGTCGCGCGGCCGTGGACCTCGGGGTTGGGTGCTGTGGTTTACCGGCTCAGCCGCCGACGATGACGTTGGTCGAGCCCTCGATCATCTGGCCGGAGCCGCCGCAGTGCTGGTCCTGGTCGCCCATGCGGTGGGCGGCCTTGCTGTTGATGAACACGGTGCCGCTGCCGACCTTGGCGGTCCAGGTGTTCGGGCCGCAGCACGCCATGTGGATGCCGGTGTCGTCGACGCGGATCGCGGGCAGCTTGTTCACGTTGACGTCGGGCGATCCGATGATCGCGGGGCCGACCGCCGGGTGCGGGCATGCGGGGCAGCCGTGCGCGTCCGCCGGGACGTTGGATTTATCGCCGAGTCGACATTGGCCGGGCATGGGAGCTCCTGCTGATCCTGACTATCAGGTGAAACCGCCGGGGGTCATCGTACCAACACCACCGACCACCGGGCCAACCGGCACGTAGGGCGGTGCGAACGTCGGCACCGGGCCGGTGCCGAGCACGTTGGTGACCATCGTGCTGACCTTCCACAGGTTGTAGGTCTTCTCGAACGCGTCCGAGATCGCCTCGAACAGCTCCTTGTGAAACGGCGCCTCCGGGTCGCCGAGCTGGCCGATCATCTGCATCTTGAGCACGTTGCAGGAGATCGAAACCGGGACCTGGGTCAGCGCGGCGAACGGGCACGGCACGTTGGGCGCCGGCGGCGCGACCGGGCTCGGCACCGCGGCAAACGCCGGGTACCACGGCATCCCGGTGACCTTCACCGTCGCCGTGAAGCTCAGCCACGCCGTGCCGATCACCTGGGCGATCACGTTGGAGTACTTCATCTCCATCGGCGTGGACTTGGGCGCCGACGCCAGGATCAGCGGCGTCCACGGCGGGCCGACGATCTGGCCGCCGACGGCGGTCACCGCGTTGATCACCACGCCGACCATGGTCGCGGCGGTCTGCCAAGTACTCCACGCCGAGCAGATCGCGGAGCACGTGCCGTCGATGAAGCTGCCGATCTTGCCGATGTGCATCTTCTGCGTATCGGTGTGGTACTTGTTCAGCGACGCGGGCTGGAACAGCGGCGGCATACCGGGGCTGGACGCCTTCTCGTCGGGCTTGAACGCGCGGCCGTAGTGATCTCCGGCGGCGCCCTGGGGGTCCTTCCAGTTCGTGGGGACCTTGAGGCTGAACGAGGTGAACTTCAACCTCGCTAACTGCTGCATGGCGCTGGCTTGCGGGGCGGGCATGGGCTCCTCTGGCAGCCGTTATACGGATCGAGCGGGCCGCGATTTCCCTCGCATCATCACATTTTTCGCGCCCTTAGGTAGTGAATCGAATAGGTTGCGGCGCTCCGGGCGTCCCGCCGCAGCGTCCACGGCAGCTCGGCCTCGTCCTCGATCTGGTAGCGGCCGCCCAGCCCGGTCCCGTCCCGGAGCAGCGCCGCGAGCTCGGCCGCCGGGTCCTCGCCGCCGATCCGCTCGTGATCGGCCATCACCGAGCTCTGCCACGCGTACGGCGATGACACGATGATCTCGCCGCCGGGCTCGCACAGCCCGTCGAGCACCGACAGCAGCTGGCGCGGGCTCGCCACCGAGTCGAGCAAGTTGAGCGCGACCACGCGGCCGAACACCCCCGGCACCAGCGGCGGATCGAGCGCATCGCCGCATACCAGCAGCCGGCGCTCCGCCGGTACCGCGCGATCGCCGGCCGCCGCGACCGCCGCCCGGTAGCTCCGGCCGATCATGCGCCGCGGATACTCGACCCGCTCGCCGTCGAGCATCCGGCGTGCCCGCCGGACCGCGCCGAACGACAGATCGAGCCCGCACACCCGGTCGGCGCCCCTCGCCAGCTCGGCGACGATCCGGCCGGTGCTGCACCCGAGCTCGACCGCCCGCTCGACCCGGTCGCCGGCCTGCGCGGCGATCTTGTCCGCCACCGCGCGCACCCCGAGGCCACCACCGCCGGAGCCGGGCCCACCGGGCGGCGGCTCGGCCCGATCGCCCCAGTGCGCGTCCATGTAGATCGACAGGTGCTCCACCAGCCGCGGGTACGGCGCGTCATCGGGCCCGCCGGCCACGAGCAGCTCGATCACCTCGGCCGGCAGGTCGCGCTCGACCACTGTCGCGGCCTCGGCCCGCAGGTACCCCGACGGATCCGCCATCACGATCGGCACGCCGTCGATCACCGGATAGCGCCGGCCGCACTCGCAGATCAGCACCGCCCCGCGCGGCTCGAGCGTGCGCAGATCGAGCCGCTCGGCCGTGCGCGTTCGGCAACCCGGACACACCAGAACGAGCTCCACGCCACGACCATAGCCGACCGCCGCCCCGGGCGCTGGCCGCGCGCCGAGCTCCGCGCGCGGAGCTCCGCGCCGCGCCGCCCGCGCCGCGCGCCGAGCTCCGCGCGCCGAGCCGCCCCGCCCGCGCCGCGCCCCCGAGCTCCGCGCGCCGCGCCGCCCCGCCCGCGCCGCGGCGCCCGCGCCGCGCCTCGAGCCCGGCGCCGCCCCGCCCGCGCCGCCGCGCCCGCGCCGCGCCTCGAGCCCGGCGGCGCCCCGCCCGCGCCGCGCTCCCCGCGCCTTGGCTGGGCTATGCTGCGTGACCGAGGCGATCTTCGTGGACGTGTTCGGTGCAGCGCTCGAAGCGCGCGCGTTTCTGTGCGACGCCGCGATCGCCGCCGGTCACGCGCTCGGCGTGTTCGAGGCACTGCGGCGCGGCGGCTCCGCGTCGCTCGAGCGGCTCGCCGCCGAGCTTGGCGTGGTCGCGGGCCATCGGCTCCGCGCGCTACTCGATGTGCTCGCCGCCATCGGCGCGATCGGCTGCGAGCGGGCCGCCGGCGACCCGCCGCGGTTTGTGCCGGCCGCCACACCGCCGGGCAACCCCGTCGTTGCACGCGCCGGCTGGGGGCTCCTCGCCGACGTGATCCGCGACGACCGGCCATTGCCGGTCGATACCGACGACGACGCGGGCGGTGTGCAGCGGCTGCATCACCACCTCGCCAGCGCCGGTGCTGCCGCTGCGCGCGAGCTGGTCGCAAGCCTGGGCAACGGCTCGCTGCTCGATCTCGGCGCAGGCGGCGGCGCCTACAGCCACGCCTTTCTGGCTGCGCATCCCGCCGCGCGAGCCACGCTGGTCGACACCCGCGAGGTCCTCGATCTCGCCGCCGAGTGGCTCGGCCCTCTGGCCGGCCGGGCGCGGCTGCTCGACGGCGATGCCAGCACCACCGACGCGGGCACGGACCACGACACCGCACTACTTGCAAACCTACTGCATCTACACTCCCCGGCGATGTGCGCGCGGCTGTGTGCCGCGGCGGCGCGCTCCGTTGCCCCCGGCGGCGCGGTCGTGATCAAGGATCTCCGGGTCGACGACGACCGCGCCGGCCCGATCGAAGGCTTGCTGTTCGCGCTCAACATGGCGATCTACACCGAGGCCGGCGACGTCTACTCGACGTCTCAGCTCCGCGCGTGGCTGACAGACGCCGGCCTCGTGGACATCATCGAGCGGCGGCTCGCCGCAGCACCCGACGCCATCGTGGTCATCGCCCGCAGGCCCAACGATTCCGCGGAATCGCCCGCGAGCCGCACGTCCAGCGGCCGGGCGGGTACGGTGGGATCGACCGCCATCGGCGCTGATGGCGGGGTGGAGCGCGATTCCGCGGAATCGTCGAGCCGCGCGATCGGCGAGCGGGCGTGTGCCGCGGGGTCGGTTGCCGGCCCTGATGGGACGGCGGAGCGCGATTTCGCAGAATCGTCGGCCGAGCGGGGCGGTACGGCGAGTACGGACGTGGCCGCCGAGCTCGACGCCGCCCTCGCCAGAACCGCCGAAGCTGCCTGGCGCGAGCTTGCGGCGCGCGCGGCAATCCGCGACGAGACCGCGGCGAGTCCGCCGGTGCTGCGGTTTCCCTCGGCGCTGCGCAGCTTCCTTGCCGCGGCGGTCGCGGCGGAGCGCCGGGAGGGTGTTGACGGCGCCGAGCGCGCCGAGCGGCTGATCCGGCACTACACCGACGCGATGCCGCGGATGCAGGTGGCGCAGCTCGTGGGGACCGACGAGCCGGGCGCGACGCTGTTCCATGCGCCGCTCGACTGGCACCGGCTGCCGCGACTCAGCGGCGCCATCGATCGGCTGTTCGCGCTGCTGGCGGACGCCGGCATCGTGCCCGGCGCGGGGGCGGCCGGTCCGCTCGGTGCGGCCTCGGCCGAGGCGTTCCGCGCCGGCGCGCCGACCCTGGCGACGCTGTATCGCCGCACGCACTACGGCGGCTTCATGCCGCTGCTTTACGGCTATCCGGCCGATCTTGCATACGCCGATGCGTGCGGCCTCGCCGACGGTCTCGACGTGCTCGCCACGATCGATCGCTACCTCACCGCGCCGATCGTGCACGAGCTGTGTCACTTCGCGCCCCGGCGGCTGGCGATCTCGCCGCCCCACGTGGACGAGTGCATCGCCGGCTGGCTCGGCGTGCACGTCCACCCCGAGCTGGCGTATCCGGCTGCCGATCACGACGATGCGCTCTACGCCGCGCCGTGGCTGGCGCAGGTCGGCCAGGCGATCGCGCGGGCGTTCGGCATTCGCGACCTGGTTCGCGCTCACGCGGGCGGCGACCCCGCGGCGCTACCCGCGCCGTTTGTCGCCGCCGCGGCGCGTCTGGGCTGGGATGACTGGTGCGCGCGGCGGACGCTGCACTTCCTGTCGGACACGTTCGATCCGGCGCCGTGGGTCGCGCTGGCGCTGACGATCGCATCGGGGCGTTCGCCGGCGAACGAGAGCCTCGCGTCGCTGTCCTCGATCCCGCTCACCAGCCTGACGCTCCCCGAGGACCCTGTCTTCGACCGCGCGATCGTCGAGGACGGCCTACGCGCGATGTGCCTCACCAGCACGCAGGCCGCCGGCTCGTTCCGGACGCGCAGCCAGCTACCCGACGGCGCGATCGCGGTCGACGCCATCGCCTGCGCGATCATCGCGCCCGGCCGTGGCGCGCTCGATCCGACCGTGCCGCGCTACTGGCTGCCGCCGGCCATCGCCGCGCAACTCCACGCGCGAGGCCTCGCCGGATATGCGCTTCGCCTCGGAGCGCTCACCGCGATCCCCGACGCAGCCGCGGCGATCTGCGAGGCATCGCCTGGCCTCGAGCGCGCAGGCTACGCGCTGTCACCGTTCCGAGCGCAAACCCTCAGATGACACGCCTCGGCTGGCGTGCCGCGGCGATCTGCGAGGGTCGGCTGGCAGGAAGTCGTGGCCGTGCGAGCGACAACGCGCAGCGCAGCGACGCGGGCTGGGCCACGACCGGAGATAGATTGCACGGCCGGGTGGATACCTCGTCGGCGAGTCGTGGAGATGGCACGGACAGTCATCGCGATACGGCGGTTAACGGACGGAGGGAGGGCCCAGACCCGCGTCGCCAGCGCGCGTGCGAGCGTTCTCCCGGGGTCTGCGGTTGCGGTTGCGGTTGCGGTTGCGGTTGCGGTTGCGGTGGCGGTTGCGCGGGCGCGGCGACGGCGCGGGCGCGGGCGCGGCGACGGCGTGGGCGCGGGCGCGGCCACGGCGTGGGCGCGAGTGCGGCGGTGGGGCCGACCCGACGGTGGCAGGCGCGGCGGCGACCGGCAAGGCGCCGCGGCGGGGGCGACAATGCGGCGCGGCGTCCGTACACTGGTGACATGGCGCGCGTGTTCCTGGTCAATCCGCCGTCACCGGAGCCGGTGCGCACGCCGCTACTGTCGTTTTGCCATCTGGCCGCGTCGCTACGCGCGGCGGGGCACGAGGTGGGGCTACTGGACGCATCGGCGCCGCATGCGCCGCACGACGCGGGGGAGATCGCGGCCCGGATCCGCGCGTTCGGCCCCGATCTGGTGGGGCTGCATCTGAAGACGCTGCACGTGCAGCCCGCGTATGCGCTGGCCGCAGCGCTGACGGCGGCGCTGGCCGCGCGCGACGAGCCGGGGCCGGGCGAAACGGCGCGCGACGAGCCGGGGCCGGGCGAAGCGGCGCGGGGCGAGGCGGCGGGGCGGGGTGGGCAGCGGGCTTGGAGGGCGCCGCCGGCGCTGGTGGCGGGTGGGCCGCACGCGACGATCGTGCCCGACGAGCCGCTGGCGCATGGCTTTCGCTGGGTGATCCGCGGCGAAGGCGAGGAGGCGCTGGTCGAGCTCGCCGACGTCATCGACGGGCGGCGGGCGGCGGCCGACGTCGCGGGGCTGAGCTGGATCGACCGCGGCATGGTGCGGCACAACGCGGAGCGGCCGTTCTTGACCGAGCTCGATCGGCTCGCGTCGCCGCTGTCGGCGCTCGACCTGTTCGACTCCAGCTGGTACGACGGGCGGCCGCAGCTGGGCGATCTGCTCGCGCCCGCGGGGATCCTGTCGAGCCGCGGCTGCCCCGCCGCGTGCACGTTCTGCTCGAACGACGTGACCGGCCGGCGGTTTCGCTACCGCAGCGCCGCGTCGGTCGCCGCCGAGATCGCGGTGCTGCGCGACCGCTTCGGCCTGGTCGGCTTCAGCTTCTTCGACGACTCGTTCGCCGTCGGCCGGCGCCGGGTCCACGAGCTGTGCGGCGCGATCACCGCGAGCGGCGCGCCGGTGTGGTGGACCTGCACCGCGCACCCGGCGCACCTCGATCGCGACGTGCTCGCCGACATGAAGCGCGCGGGCTGCGCCGGCATCGACATCGGCATGGAGAGCGCCGATCCGGGCATGCTGGTCCGGATCGGCAAGGGCGTGACCGTCGAGCGCGTGCTCGCGGTGCTCGGCTGGTGCCGCGACGAGGGCATCCACAGCGTCGTCAACCTGATGTTCGGCTGGCCCGACGAGACCGACGCCGAGCTCGACGCGACGATCGGATTCCTCGACCGCGCGGCGGGGCTCGCCGGCGGGTTCAACGCGCGCGGCGTGGTCGTCCCGTATCCGGGCACCGAGATCTACGAGCGCCACCACGAGCGGTTCGGGTTCACCGGCTGGTGGCTGCGTGAGCCGCCGCTCGCCTACGCCGTGTTCCCGACCAGCTGGGACGAGGCCGAGATCTGCCGCGCGTACGCCGACGATCCGGCGCTCGACCGCAACTTCTTCCACCACCCGCCGCACCGGCTCGCGCGGATCCGCGAGGCGCTCGCCCGCAAGGCCGCGCTGACGATCGAGATCCAGCGCCGGCGCTCGGAGCAGGCCGCGGCGCCTGTCGGTGTCCCCGCCGCGGGTGCGCGCTGAACCCACGAGCGTCTCCCAGGACGCGACACCAGGCAAGGTCTGCCACGCCCCGAACCGGTACGGCGGCGGTCGATCCGGGCCGTCCGGGCGGGC
>DASWRS010000600.1:0-13141 GCA_036403075.1 Kofleriaceae bacterium | reverse complement strand
CGAGTCGCCGGATCGCCTCGGCCGCGACAGCTTGCGCGCGCCGCCACAGGTTCAGCTCGACCAGGATCGCCGCGGCGGTCGCGGTCGCCGATGCCAGCAGCGATGGATCACCCGGCGGCGCCGCGGTCAGTGTGTCGAGCTGGTCGTAGGCGTCACGCAGCCGGCCTGCGGCGAGGCCGATGCGCGCGCGGACCAGCGCCTGACGGATCTGACCGATCGCGTCGTCGGGCCGGGCGAGCCTGGCCGCGTCGCCGCGCGCCCGATCGATCTGTCCGGCCTCGAGCCGGAGCTCGAGCTCGAACAGCCGGACCTCGTCGATCCGGACCGCGATCTCGGCGCGCACGAGGTCGGGCTCGATCGCCTCGACCAGACGCAGCGCCGAGCGGTACTTGCCCCGCTCGGCCCACACGCCGGCGAGCACCAGCGCGGCTTCGATCCGCGGGATCGCCAGGTTGGGGGCGGGGCGAGCGCGAAAGCTGATCCGGCGCAGCCACGCGATGATCTCGCCGCAGCGCTCGACGCTGACCGGGCCGAGCACGCCGGCGTCGTCGCGCAGGCCGGACAGCAGCTGCTCGGCCTGCTCGAGGTCCAGCGCCGCGGTGGCTTGCTCGGCGCGCGCGACGTCCATGCGGAACACGCCGAGCCGATCTTCGGCTGGCTCGCCGCCGGCGACGACCACGCCGGCGACGGCCACGCCAGCGACGGCCACGCCGGCGATCGATGCGATGTCGCGGGCCAAGATCAGCGACGCCTCCGCCCGACCGTGCTCGCCGAGGCCACCCTCGAGCCGGGCGCGCCACTCGTAGAGGTACTGGTAGCGCTTGCCGCGTGCCTCGACGTGTACGATCGCTTGCTCGAGCGGCGCCAGCGCGCCGCGCAGATCGCCGGCGGTCTCCGCGGCCACGGCCTGCGCGAACAGCGCGTCGATCTCCTCGTCGCTCGGGCCGTCGCTCGCGGCGTGCTCAGCAACCATGGAGCGCGGTCTTGGTCAGGTCGTCCTGCTTGTGGACGTTTTGCGCGTCGCCGTCCTGGTTGTCGTTGGTCGCAGCGCATTGCCGGATCATGAAGATCCGTGGATGGCTCGCGGTCGTCGCGCGCCGCGCGTCCCGGGGGCTGGCGAGCTTGAACACCGAGCCATCGGATTCGCGGAGCCGATCGGGCAGGGCGCCGATCTTCGAGGCCTCGAGCTCCTCGATCTGGACGCCGCGGATCCGGCGCCAGCGCGCGACGTACCTTCCGACCTCGGGCAAGAGGCCCTCGCGCGCGGCGAGGATCCGATCATCGATGTAGACGTGATGCTCGGAGAGATCCGTGGGAACCGCGCGACGCGCCGGGGCCGCCTCCGCCACGGTGATGTCGCGGGTCACGACGAGCTCGTGATCGACCACACTCACCACCTCGTGGTTGCCATTGAGGGGCGTGTGTCGTTTCATCATGGCCTCGACGCGGCGTGCCACGGCCGGGGTCTCGAGCCGGCGGAGCTCCTGGAGCAGGGACTCGTTCACGACCGGCGACGCCGGTGCACGCTCGAGCTGCTGGAGCTTTTGCAGGAGCGGCGCCGGCCGTGCATGAGCCACATCGACGTGGGCCAGACGTCCGATGTCGTCGGCAGAGTGGGCGACCGAGACGGTCTTGTCATAGATGCGCGCTGCCTTGAAGAAGTTGCCGCTTTGCGCGGCCGCATCACCATCCTTGATCGTGGCGGTCGCAAGGGACGCCTCTGCATCGCCCTCGCCGATCGCGACGCTCAGCTTGAGGTGCTCTGTGGCGCCGGGCACTCCCTTGCCGGGCACCGGCTCGATCGACAGCTCGCTGATCGCGGCGTTCCCGCGCGCCTTGATGACCAGCGTGGTCGGCGTCGCGCCGCGCGTGTATACGACCTCGGGTGAGCCGAGCTCGACCGCGCCTCTGGCGCCGATCGTCTGCGCACGCTCGGCATCGGCGAACGTCACGCGGGCACCGTCCTGCACGGCGTGGGCCCGCGTCGCAGTCCCGGCCTTGCCGGCTCCCAGATCGGCGATGAATGGCTTGCGGGCGCCGAGCGGCCTGGCGATGTCGATCGACTTCATCACGGTGGGCGCCTCGCGTGCCACCGTGCTGACGCCGCCGGCAATATAGTGGCTCGTTCCCGTCGAAGAGGAGTCGTACGACGCAATGATGGGGATGCACTCCCTGCTCGCGATCGTGGCATGTGCTGCTGGCAAGCTATCTGCAAATCTGAGCTTCATTCGATTGGCGCGCTGCCACTCGGCGAACCGCAGGCCTCTGGTCACCTCGGTCGTGTGGAGGTAGTGAGCCGTCGTGGAACCGGTCAGCGCTGCGGTGACCATCGTCCACTTCATGATCTGATTCTGCAGGTGATACTGTGGTTCGAAGTCAGCGACTGCATCGAAGTGTCGATCCCACCAGCCGAGAGTCCGTCTGGAATCCTCGGGAGGCTGTTCTTCTCTGCCTGGACGCGCAGGATTGGTGCCTGCCGCGTAGATCCGACTGAATCGGTGGTCGAACGCAAAGCCTACCTCGTCTCGCCCCGCGATGCGGGACACGCTTGCCGTGCGCGGGCCGAACCAGAGCCTTGTGCCGGGGTTTCGCTTCATTTCGTCCCGGAACTCCGGTGGCAAGTCAATTCGCGGCGCGGTGAGAAATCCAGGTACCTCGAGCACTGGTGCCGAAAGACCATAGTCGGTCGACTCCCATAATTTCGCGAGCAGATCGGTGTAGAACAGCGTCATTCCCACCCGGGTTCCAGCTGTTCCTTCATAGCGAGCGCACTGGATCTCGGAGTCTGCCTCGTGAGTCCAGAGCGCCAGTGTAGCAACCTTAGCAGCGAGAGACTTGGACCCAGCCAAGCGCCCGGTCAGCTCGTGGTATGGAACGAGCGCGGAGCTCCAGCCGTTGGGTTCGACTTCATCCAGGGCAGTCGCGACCCTTTCGACCTCGGATGCGACTTGCTCCTTGATCTCCTTGCAGGCAACGTCGAAGACGCCCGAGGCACGCACCGTGATCGCGGCGAGGTGTGCACGCCACGTGCGCCGGGTCTCGTCGGGCTCGCTGGCAACGAGGTCCCTGGCTTGTCGGGCGAGCGTACGCAGATCGCCACATGGGTCGGATGCAAACCGGTGGAGCGCGGCCCGCAGCGCCGGGCGCCCGGGGTTTTCTGGATCGGGTAACCACTCTGGATCCAGCGAGAACCCAGGAGAGGGCGATGGGCTGTTGAGCATTGCGGCCGCCTGGACGACGTCGCGCAGCCGATGCTCGGGGACTGCGCGTTCCAGGGACTCGATCCCAGGAATCTGGGCCGTTTCCGTCAACTTTCCGGCTGCAGCGAGCTCGGCAACCCTCGCCGCCGCCCCGCGTGCGTCGGCCGGGAGCCACTCGAGCTGCGCCCGTGCGCCGGCGCGCGGCTCGTCGAGCTTCTCGTGCGCCTGGTACAGCGCGGCGACGTCCTCGACGGTCAGGTTCGGTGTGCGCGTGTGCGCGAAGCGCCGCCCGCCGAGCACCAGCCGGCCATCGCTGGTGACCCGGGCGAACGACAGGTCATCGGCCTGCTCGAGCCAGGCTGCCAGCTGCTGGGGATCTCTGCCCTCGCCTTCAACGTAGCCGTACTCCAGCGAGAACAGGGCCGCGCCGGCGACATCCGGACCGCGCTCGATCGTGATCTGGCCGTCATCGCGCCGGTCGTGCACCAGGTAGACCTCGACCGTCACGGGGATCTCGCCGTTCTCCATGCGGACGCGGTCGGCGAGCCGGCCGATCGTCGTCTGCGGGTCGGGATCGTCGGCGTCTCGCAACAGCAGGACGCGGTTGCCGAGGTACGCGCGGCGGCCGCGCCCGTACTCGAACGTGTACAGCTCATCGAGGTAGGGCAGGCGCGCCGGCGGTAGCTCGTAGGTCGCCGCAGCGGCCTGCTCGGGAGTCGTGCTGAAGTGCCCGATGGCGGCGAGCACGGCCCAGTCGCGGACCTGCTCGCGGCGCTCGCGCTGGTCGAGCTCGATGACATACTCGGCCGCCGGCGGCTCGATGACGAGGGTGGCGCCGACGCCGATGCTGCGCGACGGGGTGGCGAGCGGCTTCACGGTCTGCTTTGCGGGTGCGGTGCTGCAACTGCTGAGCAGCGCGGCCACCAGCAACATCGAGATTCGCTTCCTCATGCGCGTCCTCCTCCTACCCGGAACCGTGGTTGTGGTCGGTTCGATGCTCGTGAAGGCGAATCGATGGGTCCGAAGACGACGAGAAAACGGCAGCGCAGTCCGAATTCCGGCGGTTCGCCGCGGCGCACCGGCGCGTGCGTTTGGTTTGTGTCCAGGAGGCTGGAAAACTGGGCCTCGTGACATACGCTGTCGCACATGGCCGTCACGTTCGTCGTCGTGCCGCAGTGGCAGGGCTCCGGATCGCCGCGGCGGCTGCAGCTGAGCGACGGCGCCGCCGCGATCCGCGCCGGGCTGCCCGCGGCGGCCGTCCGCGACGTCGAGGTCCCCGGCGAGGCCGGCGAGGCCCGGGGCGCCGGCGTGGCCGGCTACAGCGTGCTGCAGCGGATCCACGACCACCACGCGCGGCTGCTCGCCGACACCGAGGAGGTCGCGATCACGATCGGCGGCGACTGCGGCGTCGAGCTCGCCGCGATCGGCCACGCCACGCGGCGTGCGCGGCGCGACCTGGCGATCGTCTGGCTCGACGCGCACGGCGACCTCAACACGCCGGCGTCATCGCCGTCGGGCGCGTTCCACGGCATGGTGCTGCGCGCAGTCCTGGGCGAGGGCGCCCCGGGCCTGGTCTCCGAGCCGGCGGCGACGCCGCGTCCGGCGCAGGTCGTGCTGGCCGGAACGCGCTCGTTCGATCCCGCCGAGCGCGCGTACGTCGACGCGCACGGCGTCCGGCTGATCGCCCCGGCCGACTTCCGCGCCGAGGCCCTGGTCGCGGCGGTCGAGGCCACCGGCGCATCGTCGGTGTTCATCCACGTCGACCTCGACGTGCTCGACCCCGGTGAGCTCCACGGCATCGGCTGCCCCGAGCCGCAGGGCGTCTCCGCCGAGGCGCTCGTCGCCTCGATCGCGGCGTTGCGCCGGCGCTACCGGCTGACCGGCGCCGGGATCACCGAGTTCACGCCGTGGTCGGTGGCCGAGGCGACCCGCGACCTTGCGACGATCCGCCGGATCCTCGGCGCCCTGGCCGTAGACGCCTGAACGGCCGTCGACCTTCGCGCCGCTGACGCGCCCCGGCGGGCCTCACCTGCGCGGGTGTTCACGCAGCCGGCGACCGGCGGATGGCGCACCAGTCGCTTTGTCGCCGTGCGCGAACAGGGTACCGTGCGGGCAACGCAGGCGGCGCGGTGGTCGAGTGCAGAGCTTCGGCGATGACCAGCGAGCACATCCTCCAGACCCACGGCCTCACGAAGGACTTTCGCGGCTTCGTCGCCGTGAAGGGCGTCAATCTGCAGATTCGCCGGCACTCGATTCACGCGTTGATCGGCCCGAACGGCGCCGGCAAGACAACCTGCTTCAACCTCCTCACCAAATTTCTGAGCCCGTCGGCGGGCCGGATCGTGTACCGCGGAATCGATATCACCGACATGAAGCCGGCCCAGGTCACGCGGCTCGGGCTGGTGCGATCGTTCCAGATCTCGGCGGTGTTCCCGCACCTGACGGTGCTCGAGAATGTCCGGATCGCGCTGCAGCGCCAGCGCGGCCGGTCGTTCGACTTCTGGCGCTCGGCGTCGGTGCTCGCCGCGTTCGAGCCCCGCGCCCGCGAGCTGCTCGACGCCGTCGGGTTGACCGAGCTCGCGACCCGGCGCGCGGTCGAGCTGTCGTACGGCCGGAAGCGTGCGCTCGAGATCGCCACCACGCTGGCGCTCGATCCCGAGACCATGCTGCTCGACGAGCCGATGTCGGGGCTGGGCCACGAGGACATCGGCCGGATCGCCGCGCTGATCAAGCAGATCTCGCCCAACCGGACGATCATCATGGTCGAGCACAACCTCGGCGTCGTCGCCGATCTGTGTGACAGGATCACCGTGCTGGCGCGCGGCGAGATCCTCGCCGAGGGCGACTACGCGACCGTGTCGCAGAAGCCGGAGGTCATCCAGGCCTACATGGGGACGGCGCATGCTTGACGCGCCGTATCGCTCGTCTGCGGGCGCCGCGCCGGACGCCGCCTCGGTGCTCGCGACCCGGGACCTGCACGCCTGGTACGGCGAGTCGCACATTCTCCACGGCATGGACCTCGAGGTCCGGCCGGGCGAGCTGGTCACCCTGCTCGGCCGCAACGGCGCCGGCAAGACCACGACGCTGAAGGCGATCATGGGCATGGTCGCGCGCCGCACCGGCAGCGTGCGGTTCGAGGCCAAGGAGACCATCGCCTTGCCGTCCAACCGGATCGCGCGGCTCGGGATCGCGTTCTGCCCCGAGGAGCGCGGCATCTTCGCCAGCCTCGACGTCGAGGAGAACCTCGTGCTTCCGCCGCAGGTCCGCCCGGGCGGGATGCCCGTGCAGACGATCTTCGAGCTGTTCCCCAACCTCAAGGAGCGGCTGCACAGCCCCGGCACCAAGCTGTCGGGCGGCGAGCAGCAGATGCTCGCGATCGCCCGGATCCTGCGCACCGGGGCGCGGTTCCTCCTGCTCGACGAGCCCACCGAGGGCCTCGCGCCGGTGATCGTCCAGCAGATCGCGGCGACGATCCAGCGCCTCAAGGACGATGGATTCACGATCTTGCTGGTCGAACAGAACATCAAGTTCGCCCAGCGAGTGGCCGATCGCCACTACATCGTGGAGCACGGCCGCGTCGTCGACATGGTCGATAATGCCGATCTGGCATCGAGCATGGACCGGCTGCGTGTATATCTCGGAGTCTAGCGCCGGATCGTTCGAACCGAAACCTGAGGAGCTGCGATGCTGACAGACCTGGCAAGGCGAATCGCTGATCGTTCGATGGTCGTAACTCTGTGCGCGGCGGCGCTGTGCACGGTGGCCTGCAAGAAGGCCGACAAGGCGGCGGGGACCGGCGGCAGTGCGGCATCGGGCAGCGCGGCGACCGGCAGCGCGACGGCCTCGGGCGGCAGCGGCGGCAACAAGATCGTGATCGGCGTCCTGTCCGACATGTCGGGGCTGTACGCCGACCTCGCCGGCCCGGGCTCGGTGATAGCTGCGCAGATGGCGGTCGACGATGCCGGCGGCAGCGTCGCCGGCATGCCGATCGAGGTGATCTCGGCCGATCACCAGAACAAGCCCGACATCGGCTCGAGCGTGTCCCGCGAGTGGTTCGACACCAAGGGCGTCGACATGATCGTCGACGTGCCGACCTCGTCGGTGGCGCTCGCGGTCAGCGAGGTCGCCCGGAGCAAGAACAAGGTGTTCCTGCCATCGGGCGCGGGCACGTCGGACCTGACCGGCGAGAAGTGCTCGCCCAACACGATCCACTGGGCCTACGATACCTGGGCGCTGGCCAACGCGACCGGGCGCGAGATCGTCAAGAACGGCGGCGACACCTGGTTCTTCCTCGCGGCGGACTATGCGTTCGGCGCGGCGCTCGAGCGCGACGTCACCAAGGTCGTCGAGGCCAGCGGCGGCAAGGTGCTCGGCGACGTCAAGCACTCGCTCGGCACCCAGGACTTCTCGTCGTTCCTGCTCCAGGCCCAGAACTCGAAGGCCAAGATCATCGGCTTGGCCAATGCCGGCAAGGACACGATCAACGCGCTCAAGCAGGCGGCCGAGTTCGGCATCGTGTCCAAGGGCCAGAAGCTCGCCGGCCTGCTGGTGTTCATCACCGACGTCAACGCGCTCGGGATCGCCGCCGCGCATGGCCTCTTGCTCAGCGAATCGTTCTACTGGGACCGCGACGACAAGACCCGCGAGTGGTCGCAGAAGTTCGCGGCCAAGCACGGAGGCGCGATGCCGACGATGGTCCAGGCCGGCGTGTACTCGTCGGTGGCTCACTACCTGAAAGCGATCGCCGAGCTCAAGAGCGCCAAGGACGGCAAGGCGGTGGTCGACAAGATGAAGGCGATGCCGACCGACGACGCGCTGTTTGGCAAGGGCTCGATCGATCCCAATGGCCGCAAGCGCCACCCGATGTACGTCTACGAGGTCAAGGAGCCGGGTGAGTCCAAGGGCAAGTGGGACTACTACAAGCTGATCCGCGAGGTCCCCGCCGACCAGGCGTTCCGCGCGCCCGCCGATAGCGGCTGCCCGCTGGTCGCGAAATAGCGCGATGGGGATCTCCGCACAGGCCTTGTTCGCGCAGCTCCTGGTCGGGCTGATCAACGGCTCGTTCTACGCGCTGCTCAGCCTGGGCCTGGCGATCATCTTCGGGCTGCTCAACGTCATCAACTTCGCGCACGGCGCGCTCTACATGCTGGGCGCGTTCGTGACCTGGGGGCTGCTCCACTACGCGGGGATCGGCTACTGGGGCGCGCTGGTGATCGCGCCGCTCGTGGTCGGCATCGTCGGCATCGCGCTCGAGCGCACGCTGCTCCGCCGGCTGTACCGGCTCGATCCGCTCTACAACCTGCTGCTGACCTTCGGCGTCGCGCTGATGATCCAGGGCCTGTTCCAGATGAAGTTCGGCTCGTCGGGCGAGCCCTACGAGATCCCCGAGCTGCTGCGCGGCGCCAAGGACGTCGGCTTCATGATCCTGCCGGTCTACCGCGGCTGGGTGACGATCGTGTCGCTCGTGATCTGCTTCGCGACCTGGTACGTCACCGAGCGCACCCGGCTCGGATCGTACCTGCGCGCCGCGACCGAGAACCCGGGGCTGGTCCAGGCGTTCGGCATCAACGTGCCGCGCATGGTGACGGTGACCTACGGCCTGGGCGTCGCGCTGGCCGCGTTCGCCGGCGTGCTCGCCGCGCCGATCTTCAGCGTCAGTCCCGAGATGGGGGCGGACCTGATCATCGTCGTGTTCGCCGTGGTCGTGATCGGCGGCATGGGCTCGATCATGGGCTCGATCGTCACCGGCTTCGCGCTCGGCCTGATCGAGGGGCTGACCAAGGTGTTCTATCCGCCGGCGTCGAACACCGTGGTGTTCGCGCTGATGGCGCTGGTCCTGCTGATCCGGCCCGCCGGGCTGTTTGGAAAGGTGCAGTGATGATGACCGGCAGCGGCCCGGGCGGCGACTCGCGCTGGTGGCGCAGCGACTACATGGTGTTCGCGGTGATGACCGCGCTCCTGATCTTCGCGCCGCTCGCGGCCTATCCCGTGCTGCTGATGCGGTGTCTGTGCCTGGCGCTGTTCGCGTGCGCGTTCAACCTCCTGATCGGCTACGTCGGCCTGCTGTCGTTCGGCCACGCGATGTTCCTGGGCGGCGCGGGCTACGCCTCGGCGCACGCCGCCAAGGTCTGGGGCCTGACCCCCGAGCTGGCGGTGGTGTTCGGCACCGCGTGCGCCGCGCTCGGCGGCCTGGTCGTCGGCTGGCTCGCGATCCGGCGACAGGGCATCTACTTCGCGATGATCACGCTCGGCCTGGCGCAGATGTTCTACTTCTTCTGCCTGCGCGCGAAGTTCACCGGCGGCGAGGACAGCATCCAGGCGGTTCCGCGCGGCCACCTGTTCGGCGTGGTCGATCTCGACGACACCACCGTGATGTACGGGTTCGTGCTGGTCGTGTTCCTGATCGGATTCTCGATCATCTACCGCGTGATCCACTCGCCGTTTGGCGCCGTGCTCACCGCGATCCGCGAGAACGAGGTGCGCGCGACCTCGCTGGGCTACAACACCGATCATTACAAGCTGATCGCATTCGTGCTGTCAGCCGCGCTCGCCGGGATGGCCGGCGCGACCAAGGTACTGGCGCTCCAGGTTGCGTCACTGACCGACGTGCGGTGGACGACCTCGGGCGAGGTCGTGCTGATGACCCTGATCGGCGGGCTCGGCCGGTTCAGCGGCCCGGTCGTGGGCGCGTTCGTCGTGGCGTTGCTCGAGCACTACCTGGCCGCGGCGCGAGGCTGGGTCCCGGTGGTCGAGGGTGGCGTGTTCGTGGTGTGCGTGCTGGCGTTTCGCCAGGGCATCGTTGGCACGTCGCTCGAGGATCTCAAGCGATGGCGGCTCACCGCGCTGCGGGTGGTGCTGAAGCTTGTGCAGCGCGCCTTGCGGGGCTGATGATCAGGACCGCATTCGCGCGGGCGCTACTCGACAACCGCGCTTTGCGATCCACCCGGCCACGGGTAGCTTGGAGCCACACGCCATGGACAACGGATTCTCGTTCGCATCGGTGATCCTCAGCTACTTCCTGGTCGGCGGCGGGATGTTCACGGCGACGCTGGTCGGCCGCCAGCTCCAGCTGCCGAGCGCGCTCGCCGCGGCCGGCGTGCTGGTCGCGGGCGCGTTCGTCGGCGGCTTCATCGCCGCCCGGGCGAGCCGGGGCCAGACCATCCTCGAGCCGGTGATCGGTGCGATCGCCGTGGTCGGGACCATCGTCGGGCTCGCCGCGGCCACGCCGCTCGGCAAGCTGATCTGGGTCCTGGCCGAGGATCAGACGATGAAGTTCGTCGCCGGGGTCGGCGCCGCGGGCATCGTCGGCGCCTTGGTCGGCGCGTTCCTGGGCGAGAAGCTGTTCGGCGAGGCGACGCGGTCGTCGCTGCCGTGGCTCCTGTACTCGGCGCTATCGGTTTTCGGCGCCGCGCTGCTCGCGATGCTGTGCGCGTCGATCGTGGTGATCGGCCGTGTCCAGGTCGAGCAGCGCCACACTACGCTCGACCTCGGCACCGCGATCCTGATCGGGATCGGTGCGGGCTGCCTGCTCGCGGGCCTGGCGATCGGCGCCTCGGCTCGGACCCGGCCGCTGATCGCGTCGCTGCTGGGCGGTGGCATCGGCGTGGCCGGGTTCTTTGCCCTGGTCACCCGGGCCAGCCCACCGGACAAGGACACCACCGCCGGCCTCGCCGTCCTGGCCGCGGGCGGCGCGCTGGTCACGCTGATCGGGACCGGGCTTGGCTGGGTGGTGTTCGGCCGGCGCGGCGCTGCTTGACTTCGCCGGCGGCGGCGGCGGCTTGGGCGGCTCCTGGGGGATGCAGCCGGGCATCTGCGACTGGATCAGGGCGATCACGCCGATGAACGCCGCGCCGCCGACCGAGTGCCACCACACCTTGCGGAAGATCGGCCCGACCGCGTGCGCGCGCTCGCGCGGGTCGTCGTAGGTCGCGGTGCAGGCGACCATGATCGACTGGGCGTCGATCATCTTGCCCATCACGCCACCCGAGGAGTTGGTGGCCGCGACCAGGATCGGGTTCAGGTGCAGCTGCTGCGCGGTGATCTTCTGCAGGCCGCCGAACAACAGGTTCGACGCGGTGTCCGAGCCGGTCAAGAACACGCCGATCCAGCCGAGGTAGGCGGCGAAGAACGGATAGCTCGCGCCGGCGAACGTGAACATCAGGCCGAGCACCGCGTCGGTGCCGGCGTAGCGGGTCAGCGCGGCGAGGCCGAGCACCTGGCCGATCACGAGCACCGGGGTGACCATGCGGCGCAGCGTCTGGCGAAACGCTTGCTTCCACTGCGCGCCGGTCATGCCGACCACGAAGCCCGTGATGATCGCGGCGACGAACACGCCGGTGCCCGCCGCCGACAGCCAGTTGAAGGTGAACTGGACACCCTCGGGCTTGGCGCCGACCGCCGCGACCGGCGGCATGCGCTGGACCATGTTGTGGAGCGCCGGCATGTCCCACTTGGGCAGCGACAGCGTCCCCGATACCTTGGAGCCGAAAAGCGTGGTGTCGAGCTTCACGCTCGCGAACAGGTTCTCGAGCCAGGTCTTCTCCAGGCCCCAGAACACGCAGCACGCGATCAGGATCGCCCACGGCAGCCAGGCATGGACGGTCTCGTTGAGCCCGTACTTGTACTTCCACTCCGGGGGAGGGGCCTCGGCCTGTCCCGGGGCGGTGCGCTCGGAGCGGAGCAGGAACCGGGTCTTGGGGTGCCAGACGAACCGCAGGAACAGCGCGGTGCAGATCACCGAGAACACCCCTGACACGACGTCGGTGGTGAGGTGCAGACCGGCGCTGCTCGACGCGAAGTACTGCATGATCGCGAAGCTGCCGCCGGACACCAGCGCGGCCGGCCAGACCTCGAGCGCCTGTTTCCAGGTCCCGCCCTCCATCTTGACGAACAGCGCGACCAGCCAGAACGGCACGAGGATCGAGGCATAGGGCAGCTGGTGACCCACCATGGTCGACAGGGTCAGCTGGTCGAGCCCGGTGACGTTGTGTAGCGCCACGATCGGCGTGCCGATCGCGCCGAACGCGACCGGCGCGGTGTTGGCGATCAGGTTCAGCACCGCGGACTGGAACGGCTTGAACCCGAGGCCGACCATGATCGCGCCGGCGATCGCCACCGGCGTCCCAAAGCCCGACGTGCCCTCGATGATCGCGCCGAACGAGAACGCGATCAGCAGTACTTGTAACCGGCGATCGAACGAGATGTGGATGATCGAT
This sequence comes from Kofleriaceae bacterium, assembly GCA_036403075.1. Taxonomy (GTDB): domain Bacteria; phylum Myxococcota_A; class Polyangia; order Haliangiales; family Haliangiaceae; genus JABFXX01. The sequence goes on along the minus strand of DASWRS010000600.1, from coordinate 726 downwards.
TCCTTGACGATCTCGAACTTCCCGGTGACGACCGTCATCGTGTACAGCAGCATCGCCGAGAGGATGATCCAGATGATTCCCATGAACCCGGACAGCGTTCCGAACACGAACGCCGAGATCGCCGTGCCGACGGGCATCCTGAACGCCACGCACGACACCAGGAACGCCGCGATCACGCCGCACAGCGCCGCGTACGGCGCTGAGATCCCGAGGTGGCGCACGCCGTGCTTGTCGCGGTGTGGATGCAGCGCGATCGCATAGAGCAGCGCCACGATCGGCACTGCTGCGACCACGGTGGACAGGAACACGTTCCCGAAGGGGTCGTAATTCTGCTGGTACACGTGCGGCGCTCCTCGAGCGGGTTACCGATCGAACCACCTGACGCGGCGGTTTGCCTCGACTCTAGATACAAGGAGAGACAAACGAAACGGCGGATTGCCACGTCCGTGGTCTTGCACGGTGCGTCATGGCGATCCGCCGGGTCCTACATTGCGCACATGCAGGTCCCCGAGCTCGAACCCGGTCGCGAGCGGCGCCTCAGCCACCGAGCGGCACGCCGCGGATCGACGCATCGAGGAGCTCGACCGGGTGGGCGGCGCGGAGCCGCTGGCCGCGCTCGCGCAGCAGCATCTGGATCTGCAGCGTGCAGCCCGGGTTGGCGCTGACCAGGAGCTCGGGGGCGGCGGCGAGCACGCTCTCGACCTTGCGCTCGCCGATCTCTCGCGC
>DASWRS010000599.1:0-6115 GCA_036403075.1 Kofleriaceae bacterium | reverse complement strand
GTGGAGCGCGCTCGACCCGGCAGGCCAGATCGACGATCCGGCGCTCGAGGTGCCGCTGCCGATCGAGGCCATGGTCCACGCCGCCAAGGCCGACGATGCGGTCGCCCGCGCCCTGCTCGCCCGGCACAACCCCGTGCTCGACGCACACATGGCCCAGACTCGGGCCGAGGGGGTCGAGGAGGGCGCCGCCCGCGCCAGGCCCCAGCTCCTTGCCGAGGCGGTGCTCGCCGTGCTGACCGCGCGCAAGCTGGTGCTCGACGCTGCGCAGCGTGCGCGGATCCTGGGCGAAGCGGACGTCGTCCAGCTCGAGCGCTGGCTCGCACGGGCGGCCACGTGCACCGCGGTCGGCGAGCTGTTCCCCGAAGGCGGCGGCTGACGGAGCAGTCGGCGGCGGCTGGCGGCGCGGGCGGACCGGGCGGATCAGTTCGCGGTCGTGTCATCGCCGAGCGCGCCGAGCAGCCGGCTCGCGACGCGCGGTGACGGAGCGAGCGGTGGCGTGATCAGGCACAGCTCGGCGACGAGATCGCGGTAGCCGGCGTGGGCGCGCTGCAGCGCGGGCTGGTGGGCGAGCATGGCGTCGACCAGCGCGGCTTCGTCGGCATCGAGCGCGTCGAGCGCGTGGAGCGCGAGCATCGCCGCGGTGGCGGCGCCGCCGGGCTCGCCGGGTGGTACCGCGTGGAGCGATCGCATCGCCGCGCCGAGCCGGCGCCGGACATCGGCGGCCGGAATGCCGAGCGAGCGAGCGAGATCGGTGCAGCTCTGGCCATCGAACAGGACGGCGTCGAGCAGCCGCTGGTCGGCCGGGGCGAGCGCGGCGAACGCGGCGCGGACCGGGCTGATCGCCGAGGTGGGCGAGGTCCAGGAGGCGGTGGCCGAAGGCGAGGCCGGAGGCGAGGCTGGAGGCGAGGTCGGAGGCGAGATCGGAGGCGAGATCGGAAGCGAGGTCGGCGTCGGCTTGGGTCGCATGGCCCGGCGAAACTACGCGGCGGTGCTGGGGAACTCCATGGGCAGGATGGCCCAGCGGCGGCGGCGGGCCGGCGTCACGGCTCGGCCGAGACCAGGTCGTGGCGCACCGCGAACACGGCGGCGGCGGCGCGCGTGGTGACGTCGAGCTTGGCATAGATGTTCTCGACGTGATGGTTCGCCGTGCGCGCGGCGATGCCGAGCGCGCTGGCGATCTCCTTGTTGGTCGAGCCGCGCGCGAGGTGGACCAGGACCTCGACCTCGCGCGGGGTCAGGCCCGCCGGCAAGCTGCGCTCGGGGCGAGGCAGCCCGGAGACGCCGAGCACGGCGTCGACCGCGCGCCGGCACAGCTTGCCGGCGCGGACGTCGGCGACGAGCGCCTCGGCGGCCGCGGCGGCGGTGAGCGCCGGGCGGTGGGCGCGGACCTGGCGCATGGCGCAGTAGGCGTCCGCCGCGGCGATCAGGCGCGCGTCGCGATCGAGCATCGCCGCGGTCGCGCCGCGGTGATAGCCGCTGGCGTCGAGCCGCTCGTGGTGGGCGCCGGCGATCGCCGCGACGTCGGCGAGCAGCGGCGTCCGCGCCAGGATCCGCTGGGTGTGGTAGCCGTGCAGCTGGACGCGCTCCCACTCCATCGCGTTGAGCGGCGCCGGCTTGTCCCAGATCGCGTTGGGCACGCTGACGGTGCCGAGGTCATGGAGCAGCGCGGCGAGCCGGAGGCGCGGGATCGCGGCGCGGTCGTCGCACGCGGCCTCGACCAGCGCGGCGACCTGGGTCGAGTGGCCGAGCATGTACGGCGACTTCAGATCCGCGAACCGGCCGAACGCCGCGGCGACGCGCTCGAGGTCGAGCCCGGCGGCGTCCGCGGCGGCGGCGCCGGCGCCGGTGCCGTCCTCCTCGAGGTAGAGGTCCCACACCGACGCGGCCTCGAGCACCGGCCACAGCCGCGCGTGCTCGGCGAGGAACGCGTCGGCGATCGCGGGCGCGAGGTGCTTGCCGCGGCGGCGCCGGACCTCGGCGAGGGCGGCGTCGCGGCCCGCGGTGCCCATGCCCGCGGTGCGATGGTGGACTTCGACGAGCTCGGCGAGGTGGAGGACCTGCGCCGCGGGGCGGATCGCGTCGCCGGCGAGCCGCGCAGGCCCGCCCCGGCCGTCGTGGCGCTCGTACATCTGGCCCAGCGCCGCCGCGACGCCGGCCGGGAGCTGCAGGTCGCCGGCGAGCGCCACTGCCTGGGTGCACTGCGCGGCGACGAGCTGGGCGCCCGCGCCGGGGCTGGTCATCACGCGCGCCATCGCCGCGAGCCGGCGACCGAGCGGCGCGTCGCGGGCCAGGTGGGTCATCGTGCGGCCGACCACGGCGCCGCGGCTGGTGCGGTCAATGCCGGCGTACGCGGCCAGCAGATCGTGGTCGTCGCCCCCGAGCCGCGCCGCCTCGTGGGCGAACGCGGTACAGCCGAGGTGGCGCAGCAACGTGGTGCTGCGAACCTCGTCGATCTCGGCGATGCCGACCCGCCGTGCCAGGCGAGTCGCGAGCACGCAGGTCCGCAGCGAGGTCTCGAGCGGGAGCCCCGCCGCGAGGTCCGTCGCCAGCGACAGTGCTCCGAGCAGCTCACCGAGTGACACCGCACAGTTCTACCGCAGCTGCGGGCGCCGCTTCGCGATCCGTGGACGGTGACTCGCGGCGAGGCTCGAAACCACCGCAGCGGGGACGCTCGTGGCGACGAGCACCACGGCGCCACCTGGTTCATCACGGCGCGATCAGCGGATCGTGACCGGCGGCGAGACCGCGGCGTCGCCCAGTGCCTGGTTGGCCTGGATCGAGCCGCCGCCACCGCCGCCACCGCCGCCACCGCCGTCGACCGCGCCGCCGGTGCCGTCGACCGCGCTCGCCGCGATCGCGAAGCCGTTGCCGCCGTTGCCGCCATTGCCGGTGGCATCGAGGCCGGCGCTGCCGCCCGCGGCGGCCACGAGCGGCGTCGCAGCGAGCGGATCGAGGCCGTCGCTGCCCCGGGCAGTCACGGCCGGCCCGGTCGCGGCCCCGCCGCCGCCGCCACCGCCACCGACGGCGAGCAGCACCGAGGCCGCCGTGGTCGTGATCGGCGAGCCGTGGAGGATGATCATGCCGCCGGAGCCGCCGCCACCGCCGCCGTTGCGCGCGTTGCCGCCGACGCCGCCACCGCCCGATGCGTTGATCGTCCCCATGATCGCGAGCCTGCCGCCGGCGACCAGGTAGACCGCGCCGCCGCCGGCGCCGGCCTCGCCGCCGCTGGTGGTGCCGTCGCTGCCGCCGCCGGACTGCCCGGCGCAGCCGCCGCGCAGCCGCATCGGCGTGCCGAGATCGAGGTCGGCCGCCAGGCCGCTCTGGTGGAAGTCGCTGTCACCGGCGCCGCCGTTGCCACCGCGCGACGCGAAGCTGCCGCCGGCGCCGCCACCACCGCCACCCGCGGCCGGCGGCGTGCCGCCCAGGCCGGGCGAGCGCAGGGCGAGCTGGCACTCGGTCGATTGCGACGCCGCGCCGCGGCCGGTGCGCCGGCTCGCGACGTCGAGCACGCCGGTGACCGTGAGCGGACCGGTCGCGACGATGACCAGCGGTCGCGTCCCGGTCGCCTTGAGCGCCGCCACCGTGACGGACTCGCCGACGACAAAGCACGCCTCGGGCTGGACCGCGTTCCACTGGACCAGCGGCGCGCCCAGGCACTGGCTGCTGGTGTCGGTGTCGATCGTGCCGGTCAGCGTCCGGCTGCCCAGGACGGGCGCCACGCAGACTTGCCAGCCGCTCGGCCCCAGGCACGTCGCCGAGCCCGGCGGCGCGTCGACCGTGGGTGCCGCGTCGGGCAAGCCGCCGCCGCCGCCGTCCACACCGGGTGGCCGGTTCCCCGTGGAGCTGAAGCCGCAGCCGGCGCCGGCGAGCCACAGACTGAGGGCGAGCCACGCGGCTCGACGGGAGACGCTCGGAGGGGGACGACGCACGGGGCGAGCTTCGCGGCTGGTCGTCGGCCTTGTCAACGACTGTCGCGGCCCCGGATGTGTGCGGAGGTGAGCCGCGAACCGCGCCGGCCGATCCGTGCCGCGGGAGTCGGCGCCTTGCCGGGATCACGCGCCTGCCGCGCGGCGTCGCGGTTTACTGCGCGACGGCGTCGAGCCGGGCACGCGCCCAGCCGGCGCGGTGCTGCACGTTGACGTAGTCGCCGTCGAGGGCGCGATCGCCCCACTTCGCGAGCTCGGCCTCGGCCGCGGCGAGGTCCCGCTTGGCGGCCTCGGCGTCGATCTCGCGCATCGGCATCGCCTGCTCGACGAGGATCTCGACCGCGCCGCTCGGATCGACCCGCAGGTAGCCCGACGACACGGCGTAGCGCGCGCGCGCCTTGGTGCCGATCGTCAGGACGCCGGGCTTGAGCGCGGTCAGCATCGGCACGTGGCCCGGCAACAGCTCGAACTCGCCGAGCTCGCCGGGCGCCTGCACGCTGTCGGCGTCGGTGTGGGCGACGACGCCGCGCGGCGTCACCAGGTTGACTCCGAGGATCGTGGGCAGTCCGGTGGCCATGGTGGGTCCTCGGCGCGCTAGGCGCGCTTGGCGAGCTCGGCGGCCTTGGCGCGCACGTCGTCGATCGTGCCGGTCATCTCGAACGCCTGCTCGGGCAGGTCGTCGCACTTGCCCTGCAGGATCTCCTCGAAGCTGCGCACCGTGTCCTCGCGCGAGCAGTAGATGCCGGTCATGCCGGTGAAGGTCTCGGCGACGTGGAACGGCTGGCCCATGAACTTCTCGATCTTGCGGGCGCGCGACACCGTGAGCTTGTCGTCCTCGGACAGCTCGTCCATGCCGAGGATCGCGATGATGTCCTGCAGGTCCTTGTAGCGCTGCAGGATGCGCTGGACCTCGCGCGCGACCCCGTAGTGGCGCTCGCCGACCACGGCGGCCGAGAGGATCGTCGAGGTCGAATCGAGCGGATCGACCGCGGGGTAGATGCCCTTCTCGGTGATCGCGCGGTTCAGCACCGTGGTCGCGTCGAGGTGGGCGAACGCCGTCGCCGGCGCCGGATCGGTCAGGTCGTCGGCCGGCACGTAGATCGCCTGCACCGAGGTGATCGAGCCGTCCTTGGTCGAGGTGATCCGCTCCTGCAGGCCGCCCATCTCGGTCGACAGCGTCGGCTGGTAACCGACGGCGCTCGGGATCCGGCCGAGCAGCGCCGAGACCTCGGAGCCGGCCTGGGTGAACCGGAAGATGTTGTCGACGAACAGCAGGAGGTCCTGCTTCATCTCGTCGCGGAAGTACTCGGCGACGGTCAGCGCCGACAGCCCGACCCGCTGGCGGGCGCCCGGCGGCTCGTTCATCTGGCCGAACACCAGCGCGGTCTTCGACAGCACCGTCGAGCCGTCGAACAGCTTGGCGCTGGCGAGCTCGTGGAACAGGTCGTTGCCCTCGCGGGTGCGCTCGCCGACACCGGCGAACACCGAGTAGCTGCCCGACTTCTTGGCGACGTTGTTGATCAGCTCCTGGATCAGCACGGTCTTGCCGACGCCGGCGCCGCCGAACAGGCCGATCTTGCCGCCGCGGCGGTACGGCGCGAGCAGGTCGATGACCTTGATCCCGGTCTCGAACATCTCGACGTTGACCGCCTGGTCGGTGAACTTGGGCGCCGAGCGGTGGATCGGCGAGCGCCGGGTCGACTTGACCGGCCCGGCCTCGTCGACTGGCTCGCCGACGACGTTCATGATCCGGCCGAGGACCTCGACGCCGACCGGCACCGAGATCGGCGCGCCGGTGTTCTTGACCGACTGGCCGCGGATCAGCCCGTCGGTCGAGTCCATCGCGACGCAGCGGACCATGTGCTCGCCGAGGTGCTGGGCGACCTCGACGGTCAGGTTGTCCTCGCGCTTGTCGATCGAGGGGTTGGTCACGAGCAGCGCGGTGTTGATCTCGGGCAGCTCCGCCGAGTCGAACGCGACGTCGACGACCGGACCGATGACCTGGACCACGCGGCCCATCGAGTTGGGGGAATAGTCGGTAGTAGCCATGTTCGTTACCCCTTGAGAGCCTCGGCGCCGCCGATGATCTCGAGCAGCTCCTTGGTGATCGACGCCTGCCGGGCGCGGTTGTAGGACAGCGTGAGCTTGGCGATCATCTCGCCGGCGTTCTTGGTCGCGTTCTCCATCGC
>DASWRS010000598.1:0-13500 GCA_036403075.1 Kofleriaceae bacterium | reverse complement strand
GCGACGCGAAGCACCCAGAAGGGCAGCTACGGCAAGATCAAACATGCGAGCCAGCTGCTCGGGCGCATCCGACCGGCGGTCGTGGCCGCTCGATGCGCCTCGTTCCAGCAGTTCACGAGCTGGCTCGATACCGCGATCGCGGTGGCGTGACGGTGTCGTAGGCGATCGATGTCCTGACCGCCGATCCGGCGGCCACGCGCGCGCGCGGCAATCACAACACAACCGCAACGTACGAGTTGCGCGCGATGCATTACGTTGGACTCGATGACGCGAAGTCCTCCACGGGAGGCGGGCTTTGACGTGAGGAGGACAACATGCAGTTTCGACACACGATCCTATCGACATGTCTGTTAGCAATGTTTGCCACCGCGGCGGTGGAGTCCGTCGCTTCCGCGCAGATCACGCCGGATCCGAACAGCGCGCGGCCAAGGATGCTGACCCCCGGCGGGCTTGCGCGGCAGATCTTCCAGCAGTCGCCCGATGGCAGCCGGCTCCGCGTCCGGATCGACGGCGCGTCGTTCGTGGCCAACGGGATGGGCGCGGCGCTGCCGTCGTTCACCTTCGCCGTGCAGTACGCGATGCAGCGCTGGAACGAGATCGGCGGCGCCGGCCCGCGCATGGTCTGGGACAACACGGCGGGGCACCCGTTCGGCGAGCCCGGCATCATCAACGTGTTCATGGCGCCGCCCGGATCGACCACGTCGATCGGCGGCGTCGGGCTGCCGTTCGGGGTCAACCCGTTCACCGGCTCGGCGTGGGGCGGAACCGTCACGCTGACGCCGGGCCCGTGGTCGGATCACCTCTCGCCCAACGGCACCGACGGCGGCGGGACCATGATCGACATCATCATGCACGAGATCGGGCACGCGCTGGGGCTGGGGCACTCGTGCCGCGGCGTGGTCAGCGGCATCGTGGTCGGATCGTCGGGTCCGATCTGCAACTGCAGCGCGCCCGGTCCGCTCGAGCGGGCGGTGATGGCCGGCCAGACCTGCCAGAGCGGCGGCGTCGGCTACGACCACCTCCATGGGCCGATGGCCGAGGACATCGCTGCGCTGCGAAGCGCCAACGGCACGATGCTCGGCCGGCTCGATCTGGTCGAGCGCCACGACATGACGCCGCGTAGCTCCGATGGTGCGGCGTGGGGCCTGCAATCGGACAACTTCGGCGCGGGGCTCGCCACCGCGCCCGCGGTCGCGGCCAACTCGGGGCTTGCCCCGGACGGCCTGTTTGCCATGGCCTGGCACGGCGTCGACAGCTCCGATCGACTCAACACGATCGTCGGATTCAGCAACAACTGGTTCTTCGATACCCAGTTCACCTCCACCGAGGCCAACATCGGCGTCCGCGGCCAGCCGGCGATCGCCGGCGACGGCTCCGGCACGTTCGTGGTGGCGTTCGTCGCGTCCGACAGCGGGAACGCCGGGTTCTCGAACACCCGGAGCTTGCTGTACAGCATCTTCTCACCCGACCTCGGGCGCACCCTGCTGCTCAGCAGCGGCTCGACCTCGGCCGAGGCGCCGGCGCTGGCCTACGTCGAGCCGAGCGTTGGCCACGGCTTCTGGGTGATGGCGTTCGTCGGCCGCAACACCGCCGACATCGTCGTTCGCACCGCGCCGCACACCGATCCGGACGTGCTGCCCAAGAAGCTGACGTGGGGCCCCGAGGTCCATGTCTCGATCTTCGACCGCTCGGGCGTGGGCAGTAACCACGCCCCCGGCGCGCTCGGCGGGCTGAGCCTGGCCTGCAACCCCGGCGCGCTCGACGGCGGCGACATCGGCCGCTGCCTGATCAGCTTCGGCAGCGACGGCCATCGCGCCGACGAGGGCAGCGGGCAGGCCGGGTTCCTCCGGACGCTCAGCTTCCAGGTATCGACCAGCGGCACGGTGTCGTCGACCGGGTTCTCGTTCCTGGGCTTTGCCAGCGGCCACCGGACGGCAGGCACGACCGCGATGGCGTTCAACACCGTGGCGCTGACCTGGCACCTGGCGGCGTCGCAGTTCACCAACGGCTGCTGGGTCTGGAACAAGATGGCGGCGGGCAGCTTCAGCTGGCCCGCGCTGCAGTGCCCGATCACGTCCGCGTGGGATCCCCACCCGATCGTCTCGCCGGCGCTGGTCTACAGCCCGTACTGGGGCGAGGTCCAGCTCTATCACGCGGAGTAGGCACGCGGAGTAGGCACGCCGAGTAGGCACGCCGAGCAGGCGGGCCACGTAGGCGGACTCGGCCGCCGCGTCAGTGCCGCGGCCCGGCGCAGAACTGCTCGTAGTCGATCAGCGGGATCTTGCTGCGGTCGACGCCGTCGCCGCAGGTCGGGCACGCTGGATCGCGGCGCAGCCGGAGCTCGCGGAACCGGGTCTTGATCGCGTCGTAGACCACGAGCCGGCCGGCGAGCGTCTCGCCGAGGCCGAGCACGAGCTTGATCGCCTCGGTCGCCTGCAGGACGCCCATGATGCCGGGCAGGACGCCGAGCACGCCGGCCTCGGCGCACGACGGCGCCTCCTCGGCGGGCGGCGGCTGCGGGTACAGGCAGCGGTAGCACGGTGAGCCATTGGCCGGGAACACGGTGATCTGGCCCTCGAACCGGAAGATCGACGCGTGGATCACCGGCTTGCCGAGCCGGAGCGCGGCGTCGTTGACCAGGTAGCGGGTCGCGAAGTTGTCGGCGCCGTCGACGACGACGTCGTACGCCCCGATCAGCGCGAGCGCGTTGTCCGAGGTGATCCGGGTGCGGTGCTTGTCGACCTTGACGTCGGGGTTGAGGCCGCGCAGCGTGGTCTCGGCGCTGTCGACCTTGGCGACACCGACGCGATCGGTGGTGTGCAGCAGCTGGCGCTGCAGGTTGGACGCGTCGACCACGTCGTCGTCGATCACGCCGATCGTGCCGATGCCGGCGGCGGCGAGGTACATGCTCGACGGCGAGCCCAGGCCGCCCGCGCCGATGCACAGCACCTTGGCGCCGAGCAGCTTGAGCTGGCCGGCGATGCCGACCTCGGGCAGCAGGGTGTGGCGCGAGTAGCGCGCCTCCTGATCGGGCCGCAGCGAGATCGGCTGCTCCCACGCGAGGCCGGCGCGCTTCCAGCCGGTGAACCCGCCGGCGAGCGAGCTGACGTTGGTGTAGCCGAGCTCGCCGAGGCTGCGCGCTGCGAGCACCGAGCGCGTGCCGCTCGCGCAGTAGATCACGACCGGCGTCTCGCGATCGGGGACGTTGCGCTCGATGCGCAGCTCGAGGAAGCCGCGCGGGATGTGCAGCGTCCCGGGGATCATGCCCTGGGCATGCTCGTCGGGTTCGCGCACGTCGATCAGCGCGGGGCGGCGCGTGCCGCGCAGTGCGGCATCGAGCGCGGCGGGTTCGATCTCGGGGGTCTTGCCGCGGATCTCGCGGAGCAGTGTGTCAAAGGTCAGCACCGCGGTAGATTGCCATGACCCTCACGTGAGGGTAAGGTGCGTCGTCCCAGCAGATTCCCAGGAGCCCTCCAAGATGTCCGAGTTTGCGACCCAGACCTCGACCCCGACCCCGCCTCCGATCGACGCCTTCCCGGCGCCGGCCCCGGATTCCCCGGAGTCGATGGTGAACATCACGGCGATGGCCGCCACGAAAGTCAACGAGATCCGCGATGCCGAGGGGATCGAAGCCCACCTCGCCCTGCGCCTGCGCGTGGTCGGCGGCGGCTGTGCCGGATTTTCCTACGATCTGTACTTCGACGAGCCGGCCGAGATCGACCGCCAGTTCGAGATCCAGGGCGTCAAGGTCGCCGTCGACGAGATGAGCCTGATGTACCTGGTCGGCACCGAGATCGATTACGTCGAGGGTCTACAGGGAGCGGGGTTCAAGTTCAACAACCCCAACGTGAAGTCGACTTGCGGCTGCGGTTCGTCGTTCAGCGTGTAGCCTGTCTCCGTGACTGATATCGCAGGCGTCCTCGCGCGCGAGCTCGGCTCGGCCCAGGTGATCGGTCCCGGCCACGAGCGGCTCGAAGACTACGGCCGCGACGAGAGCCCGATGCAGCCGATGTATCCGCCGGCGTGCGCGGTGCTGGTCGAGTCGACCGAGCAAGCCGCGGCGGTGCTGCGGATCTGCCTCGAGCGCAAGGTGCCGGTCACGCCGCGCGGCGCCGGCAGCGGGATGTGCGGCGGCGCGCTGCCGATCGACGGCGGCGTCGTGCTGTCGACCGAGCGGATGACCCAGATCAAGGAGATCGATGCCGGCTCGCTGTTCGCCGTGGTCGAGCCCGGCCTGGTCACCGGCAAGCTGCAGGAGGCGGTCGAGGCCGAGCGGCTGTTCTATCCGCCCGACCCCGCGTCGCTCGAGTTCTGCTCGATCGGCGGCAACGCGTCGACCAACGCCGGCGGGCCGCGCGCGTTCAAGTACGGCGTGACCCGCGAGTACATCCTCGGGCTCGAGGTCGCGCTGATGGGCGGCGAGGTGCTGCGCTGCGGCCGCCGCACCGCCAAGGGCGTCACCGGCTACGATCTCGTCGCCGGCTTCGTCGGCACCGAGGGCACGTTCGGGGTGATCACCGAGCTCACCGTCAAGCTGCTGCCGCTGCCGATGGCCGCCGCGACCGTGCTCGCCGTGTTCACCGACGCCGCGGCCGCGGGCGCCGCGATCTCGGCGCTGCTTCGCGACGGCCTGCGCCCGCGCGTGCTCGAGCTCGCCGACCGCGCGTCGATCGAGGTCATCCGGCCCCGGAGCCGGTACCGCTTCCCCGACGACGCCGGCGCGATCGTGCTGATCGAGGTCGACGGCGAGCCCGACGTGATGCCGGTGATGATGGAGCGGATCGGGCTGCGCTGCGACGAGCTCGGCGCGCTCGACGTCCTGGCGGCGACCGAGCCCGCCGAGCGCCGCGCCGTGTGGGAGGCGCGCCGGCTGATCTCCCCCGCGCTCAAGGCGGCCTACCGGATCAAGCTCAACGAGGACATCTGCGTGCCGCGCGGCCGGATCGTCGAGATGCTGGCGCGCGTCGACCGGGTCGCCGCCGAGTCCAAGGTCGCGTGCGCGGTGTTCGGCCACGCGGGGGACGGCAACCTCCACGTCAACCTACTGTCGAACGACGACCCGGCCGATCCCGCGGTCCGCGCGCACCTGTGGGGCGCGGCCGAGCGGCTGTTCGCCCACACGATCGAGCTCGGCGGCACGCTGTCGGGCGAGCACGGCATCGGCCTGACCAAGCGCGACTACATGACCATGGAGCAGACCGAGCAGGTCCTCGAGTGGCAGCGCCGGTGGAAGGCGATGTGGGATCCGTCCGGACTGCTCAACCCCGGCAAGAAGCTCCCGGCGCGCCGCACCGCCTGCAGCGAGTGACGCGCGGCCGGCATCGGCGTTAGCATCGCGGCGTGGGGGCCGCCGACGAGCTGTTGCGCGTGCTGTCGTCCGCGAGCGCCGACGATCGCGCGGCGTGGCGGCGGCTGCTCGCGCGCGTCGGTCCGGCGGCGCTGGCCGCCTGGCTGTCGCCGCAGGCGATGGTCGCCGCGACCCTGGCGGACACCGGGTTCGCCGCGGCGATGCTCGAGACCCTGCGCGGCGATGGGCCGGCCGCCGCCTGCCTGATCGCCGCGTTCCCCGAGGTTGGCGCGCTCGCCGCGCCGATGCCGCCGCAGGTCGAGCACGATCCGGGCACGGCGCTGCCGCTGCTCGACCACATCGCGACCCGGCTGCTCGGCCGGAAGCTGCTCGGCCTCGAGAACGCCGAGCTCGCCCGGTTCCAGGATCCGGCCGGCAACCGCCGCGGGCTGTCGGGGGCCGCGTTCGATGCGCTCGCCGAGACCTGCGCGCGCGTCCTGGCCGCCGGGCTCGGCCCTGCGCTGCGCGCGGCGATCTTCCACCTCGACATCGCCAAGACCCACAGCCCGGCGCACCGCGCGACCTGGGCGGCCCAGGGCATCGCGCTCGACGTCCACAACGAGGCCGCCGCCGCGATCCTGCGCCACGCCGATCGCGCCCACGGCTGGCCGCTGCCCGACGTGCTCGGCAAGCTGGCGATCGCCTGGGTCGAGGCCCACGGGCTCGCCGGCCAGCACGTCCGCGGCGAGGGCCCGCTCGCGATGTTCGCGCCGCTGGTCGGCACGCTGCGCGACCTGTCGCCGGCGCTCGGCCGCACGCTCGGCACCACGCCGCGCGACGCGGTCGAGCTCGCGCTCGACGCGCTGCACGTGCTCGACGCCTGCGACACCGCCGCGGTGCGCGAGGGCCTGCTCGACGACGCGCTGCTGGCCCGGCTCGCGCGCGTCCGCGACCAGCTCGGCGCCGTGTGCCGCGCCGGCGTGTGGACCCATCCGCAGCGCGCCCTGTCCGAGCGTGCGCCGCCGGCCGAGGGCCCGACCGGACGCGCCGTGCTCGCCGATCGGCTGCGCGCGCTGCGCGCCGGGCGCCAGGCCGCCGGCGAGCACGGGTCCGCGGTCGACGAGGCGGTGGCCGCGCTCGGCGACGCCGAGCTCGCCGTGCTCGGCCCGGCGCTCGCAACCTGCCAGCTGTGGTACTGCGAGGCCGCGACCAGCGGGCTGTCGCCGTGGGCGCAGCTCGGCGTGCTCGCGGCCGCGGTCGGCGCCGCGCGCGCGATCGGCGTCGACGTCCAGCGCCCGTGGCATGCCCAGCTCTTGCCGCTGGTCGCGCGGCTCCACGGCACGACCCCCGCGGTGCGCTACCGGCTGCGCCTGGTCGAGGCCGCGCTCGCCGCCACCCCGATCCGCGAGCTCCTGCTCGGACCGGGGCGGCTCGGCCCGCTCGGCACGCTGTCGGCGCGGCTGGCCCACGCCACCGATCCGGACGCGATCGTCGTCGACTACCTCGAGACCGACGAGAGCACCGCGCTGGTCACCCTGCTCGCGCTGTACGAGACCCGGTCGCAGGCCACGTTCCACACCATGCTCAAGGCGCTGTGCGACCTCTACGGCCTGCGCAAGGACGACTTCGACCGGGTCGCCAACGAGGCCGGCTACCTGGCGGCGATGAACGCGGCGCGCCCGGACAAGCAGCGTATGATCGAGCTGGTCAAGCCCGGTCGGATCGTCGAGATCGGCCCGGGCGGCGGCGTCGTGCTCGACCTGCTCGAGCAGCGGTTCCCGACCAGCGAGGTCACCGGCGTCGACGCCTCGCGCGAGGTGGTCGAGGCGCTCGCGCAGCGCGCCGCCGCCCACGGCAGCCGCTGGCGCGTGGTCCACGGCGCCGCCGAGCGGCTCGGCGAGCTCGTGCCCGGCCCGCTCGACAGCGTCGTGTTCTGCTCGATCCTGCACGAGGTCTACTCGTACGCCGAGCCCCGGTTCTCGCTCGCCGCGGTCGAGCGCGTGGTCCGGGCCGCGTTCGCCCAGCTCGCGCCCGGCGGCCGGCTCGTGATCCGCGATGGCGTGCAGCCACCGCCCGGCCGCCGCCGGCTCCGGTTGATCGCGCCCGACGCCCGGCCGACGTTCGACCTCTACGTCGCCCAGTTCGAGGGCCGGCGGATCGAGGTCACCGAGCTCGGCGGCGATCGCGTCGAGCTGTCGGCCGCCGACGCGATGGAGTTCCTCTACACGTACATCTGGGGCCCGGCGAGCTTCCCCTACGAGGTCCGCGAGCTCTACGGCATCCTGCGCTACGACGACTACGTCACCCGGCTCGTCGCGTGGTGCGGCGGCCCCGGCGCGGCGCGCGCGATCGAGCTGCCGCCCGAGATCCGGTCGTACCTCCAGCCCGGCTACCGCCGGCACCTCGCCGAGAAGATCGAGCTGACCGATCTGCACGATCAGCCGGTCGAGCTGCCTGACTCGAACTGTCTGATCGTGATCGAGAAGGCCTGACCGAGACAGCCTGACCCCGACAGTGTGATCAACCCGGCCCCGCGCCGCGCGAGGGTTTGCCCGCGGTGCGTCGCGATGCGACGCTCGCCGCATGCGCAGCTCCCTCGTTGCCGGCGCGGTCGCGACGCTCACCGCCGCGTGCTCGGCCGATCCGCCGCCGGCGCTGCTCGACGGCTCGATCGTCGACGCCGATCCGCAGGCGACGTGCCTGGTCCCCGCCGACTACGCCGCGCTCGGCACTCGCCCCGGCACGCCGGATCTGACCGTCGAGAATTCGCTCACGGTCGTGCTCGATCCCGGCCCGCCCAAGGACGACTTCTTCGTCAAGCTGGTTGCCGGCCAGGGCGCGTTCGCCGGCGGCGGGCTCCGGCCCGGCACGTTCGCGCTCACCGGCGCCGACGCGTCGTTCACCACCTGCGGCCTGTGCATCAACCTGATCGCCGACATCGTCGCCGGCCAGGGCCCGCGCAAGTTCTACTTCGCGGAGTCCGGGACCGTCACGCTGACCCGCGCGGACGCCACCGCGGGCGCGACGCCGAGCAAGATCGCCGGGTCCGCCCAGAACCTGCACTTCGTCGAGACCACGGTCGACGGCACGCGGGTGCCGGGCTGTACCTCGACGGTCGCGTCGATCACGTTCGGGCCGTGATCGCTACCCGGGATCGCGGCGGAACGCGATGTCGAGCCCGCTGAGCTCGGGCTCGAGCGTGCCGTCGCTCGTCATCTCGACCTTGAGCTGCAGGTAGCGGCCGCGGGTCACGGAGAACGCCGTCCCCTGGGGGATCGGATCCGGCCAGCTGGCGCCGCTGCAGTCGGCGTGCTCGCAGGTCCGGACCCGGACGCGGACCCCCGAGGGCAGGCGCTCGTTCCAGGTCACCCGGTCGACCCCGAACACGGCGGTCCCGGCGTTGATCACCGGCGAGGTCCACGACGACGTGCGCGCGATCTTCTCGGGCCCGCCCCCGGTGTGCAGCGTCAGCCGGGCGTCGAGCAGCGAGCTCGCGTTGCCCGGCCCGCCGGGCTCGTCGTAGACGCGCAGCTTCCACGCGCCGTTCACCGGGCCGGCGAGCAGGCCGGACAGCGGCGCCTGCGCGGTCGACGGGATCGTCAGCTGTGCGGTCTTGCCGCCGTTGCCCAGGCTGTCGTCCTTGCTGCGGATCGGCACGCGCGTGCCGTCCGGGGTCTCGAGGTCGACGGTGATCTGGTCCCAGTGCTGGGCGTTGATCTCGTAGGTGACATCGATCGAGCTGAGGGTCTCCGCGCCGCCCGCAGCCGCGGTGTAGCCGGCCACGGTCATCGTCGCGGTCGCCGGTTTGTCCGCGCCGCCGTCCTCGGGGACGTTGTACGAGTGGCCGTCGACGCCGAGCACGAGCCGGTCGTCGGCCGGCTCCACCGGCCGCAGCTGATCGCGCGGGATCTCCACCAGGGTCGGGAAGTCGGGTCCCTGGATCCGGACATGCAGGCTGCTGGTGCCGGCGATCTGGTTGTAGTCGACGACCAGGTCGTTCCAGCCGGCGCCAAGCGTGGCCGAGACCACGGTCTTCGACGGCGTGGGCCCGACGCCTTCGTCGCGCTTCCAGTGCGCCTCGTTGCGCACGTTGCCGAGCCGGCCGCGGTTGCCGTCATCGCTGTCGATCTGCAGCATGTACGCGCCCGGCCGGGTGACGTAGAGCTGTCCGAGGTAGCGCGCCGACCAGTCGGCGTCGTTGTTCGGCGCGCCCTGCGGCGCTGTCCCGAGCGTGGTGTGCAAGAAGTCGTTCTGCTCGAAGTGCGGCACCGGCGGCGCGACCTGGCCGCCGGGCAGCGACAACCCGCCCGCCAGCATCTGGCTACCAAACACCGTGCGCAGGACCCCTCGGAGCTCGCTGGTGCGCGCGCGCAGCCGATCGCGCGTCCACGGCACCAGCGCTCCACCGGTGTCGCTGTGCGTGAACTGGAAGTTGAAGAAGCCGTCGCCGTTGGCGAACCCGACCCGGATCGGATACCAGCCGGTGTCCGGCGTCGCCACCGCGACCGAGGGCACCCCCGGATCGTTCTCGATCACGCGCACGTAGGTCGTGGTGCCGGGCCGCGCGAGCTCGACGAACGCCACATCATCGGCGACGAGCCCGAACACCTCGGCCGACGTGCTGTCGAGCCAGACCTCGCCCTCGAGCCACAGCGTCATCGTCGGATCGCCGACCACGCCGAGGTGGTCGACCCGGGTCCCGTTGGGGAGCGGCTCGCCCATCCACAGCCCGGCGCCCGACGGGATCACCGTGGACAGTAGATCCCAGCTCGTGGTGCCGTGCGACCACACCTTGACGCCCTGCTTGCCGTGTCCGACCAGGCCTCCGTAGGTGTACGCGTTCGGCGTCAGCGCGGCGCGCGGCGCGTCCAGCGTCATGTCGACGAGCTGCCCGGCCGCGAGCTCGGCCAGGGTGAACAGGTGCCGATCCGAGACACCGCCATCCGGCACCTGCTGGGGTGGGCCGTCGAGCGAATGGAATCCACAACCGGCCGCGAGCAGCACGAGATAGGCACGCTGCATGCGGTCATCCTACCGACAACCCGCCGAGCTCCGGCAATTCTCGACTGTGAACAATCCGTTCGCGAGATGTGTCACATCGCCAGGGCGCCAGGGCGCCAGGGCACCAGGGCGCCAGGACTCGAGCGAAACCGCAGCGTTTCGCGCCGGCTATTCCGCCTTGAGCAGCGAGGTGATCCGCCAGCCCTCGGGGCGAAGCGCGAGCGTCAGCTGGTAGTTGCCGGGACCGGGCGCAGCGGCCGGACACGTCACCTTGGTGGCGTTGCCCCCGCATCCGGCGGCCAGCGCCTTGGTCATGCCGTCGAGCGGCTCGGGATCGGCCTGCCACAGCGCCATCGCGCCGTCGGCGCCGGTCCCGCCGCCGAGCGACCACACGACGTCATCGGCGAGCTGGCCGCGGAGCGCCGCGTAGTCGCGGGCCCCGAGCGCGTCCTTGATCGCGGCGAGCTGCTTGCCCGCGCCCGGCGGGACGGCGCCGAACGCCGCCGGGTCGGTGTGCTTGATCTCGTCGGTGGCGGCGACCTCCTCCTTCATCGGCACCGCGTACGACTTGATCTTCTGGTAGATCGCGTAGACCAGCGCATCGGTCCGGCCCTCGAGCCACGCCGGCCGCGCCGGGCCGTGCAGCTCGGTGGGCAGCGCCGCGCCCTGCTCCCACTCGGCGGCGTGGCCGGTGACCTTCAGCCGCCACGGCCGCCCGCCGGTGACGGCGACGTCGAACCGGATGAAGTACCGCTTGTACGCGAGCCGGGTCGGCATCCCGTTCCCCTGCGCCCCGGGCGTCGCCGCTGCCGATCGGGGCAGCGCCTGCGCGTTGGCCATCGTGTTCGGGTTCCCCATGTCGTCGTTGTTGTTGGCGTACGACACCTGGTGCCACGCGGTCTTGATCGCGCCACGCCCGGGCGCATCCTCGATGTTCGGATAGCTGTCGCGCGTGGCCTCGAGCGCCGCGGTGTAGACCACCGTGAAGTCGGCGTCGTACAGCGAGTGCTTCGCAGACTCCACCTCCTGCTTGTGAGAGTGGCAGCCCGTTGCCCAGGTGATTGCTGCGAGGAAGATGATACGGTGACGCCGCATGGGATCGCGTACCCGGAATACCACACCGAAGCAGCACGGGCGTGTCGGAAACGCCGATCTCGATCCGCCGGCTGACCCGGAGCGTGTGGCGGCGATCGCGGCGCGGCTTGCCGAGCTCTGGCCGGATGCGGTCGTCGAGCTCGATCACGAAAACGCCTACCAGCTGCTGGTCGCGACGATCCTCGCCGCGCAGTCGACCGACAAGCTGGTCAACACCGTCACGCCGGCCTTGTTCGCGAAGTACCCCGATCCTGCGGCGCTCGCCCGGGCCGATCAGGCCGAGCTCGAGCCGATGATCTTCTCGACCGGGTTTTACCGGATGAAGGCCCGCCACCTGCTCGGCATGGCGCGGCGGATCGTCGAGCACCACGGCGGCCAGGTCCCCGACACGATGGCCGGGCTGATCGATCTCCCCGGCGTCGCGCGCAAGACCGCCAACGTCGTCCTGGGCAGCGCGCTCGGCAAGAACGAGGGCATCGTGGTCGATACCCACGTCTCGCGGGTCGCGCCGCGGCTCGGGCTGACCCGGCAGACCGAGCCGGTCAAGATCGAGCAAGACCTGATGCAGCTGGTGCCGCGCGATCAGTGGTCGATCTTCGCCCACCGCTTGATCTGGCACGGCCGGCGTATCTGCCACGCCCGGCAACCGGACTGCGAACACTGTGCGCTGGCGCCGCTGTGCCCGAGCGCCGGCCTCGTCGCGACGCCCGAGCTGATGCCGCCGCGCAACGGCAAGCCACCGCCGCCGTCCCGCGCCGAGCGCGCCCGCGCCGCCAAGGCCAAGGCCACCGAGCCCGCCGCACCAAAGCCCGCCGGGCGCGACCGGTCGAAGGCCGCCCAGCTCGCCAGCGCCGTCAAGGTGCGCGCCGCAGGGCTCGCCAGGTCGGTCATGGCCAAGGCCGCCGGTATCGCCAAGGCCATCCGCGCGGAGTCCACCGGCCGCGCGAAACCCGCCGGCGCCGCGCCCACCAGCCGCGCGAAACCCGTCGGCGCCGCGCCCAACGGCCGCGCGAAGTCCTTCGGCACCGACCCCACCGCCCGCTCGAAGGTCAGCCGTGCCGCTCCCATGGGCGGCGCGAAATCCGCCGGCCCCGAGCCCACTGGCCGCTCGAAGTCCTTCGGCGCCGAGCTCGCCGGCCGCGCGAATTCCGTCGGCGCCGCGCCCACCAGCCGCGCGAAGTCGGTCGGCGCCGCGCCCCCCAGCCGCGCGAACGCCGTCGGCGCCAAGGCGTCCCAGCTCGCCCGCCCCGCGCGTCCCGCCGGCACGCGCTCGATCGCCGGGCGCCCGTCCAGCGGCCGGCCCGATGGATCCCGGTCCACGCGGGAGAAGCGGTCATGACCCCGATCGTCGGAGTCGGCGCGATCGTGTTCGATGACGCCGGCCGCGTGCTCCTGGTCGAGCGCGGCAAGCCGCCGAGCCAGGGACTGTGGAGCGTCCCCGGCGGCAAGCTCGAGCCGCGCGAGACCCTGGCGCAGGCCGTCGCGCGCGAGGTCCGCGAGGAGACCGGCCTCGTCGTCGAGGTCGGCACCCTGGCGTGCGTGATCGAGCGGTTCGGCGACGACCACCACTTCGTCCTGCTCGACTACTTCGCGCGGGTCACCGGCGGCCAGCTCGCGGCGGCGAGCGATGCCCGCGCCGCGCGGTTCGTCGATCCCGACGAGCTCGCGACCCTGCCGCTGACCGAGGGCCTGCGCGATATCCTCGTGCGCGCCCGTGCTACACAGCCGCCGTGGTCCACCTCCCGATAGCCCCGGCCGCCCCGGCCGCCGCGCCTCCTGCTGCCCCGGCCACGCCGGCCACGCCGCTCCGGCGCGGTGACGTCCCGGACGCGCAATGGCTCGACTGGCGCTGGCAACTCGGCCACATGCTGACCTGCGCCGACGATCTCGCCCGCGTCATCGAGCTTGGCCCCGACGAGCGCGCCGGCCTCGCCGGCTCGGCCCACCTGTTCCGGATCGGAATCACCCCGTACTACGCGAGCCTCATGGATCCGGTGCACCCGAGCTGCCCGATCCGGATGCAGGCGATCCCGCGGCTCGCCGAGGCCCAGATCCGCGACGAGGAGCTGCGCGACCCGCTCGGCGAGGACAGCCACAACCCGGCGCCGTCGATCGTT
>DASWRS010000597.1:0-4473 GCA_036403075.1 Kofleriaceae bacterium | reverse complement strand
ATGGAAAATGTCAAGGCTCGGGAGCCGCCAAGCGCGGCAGCACCGTAGCCAATCGTCTGCGACCATGCGTTCAGGAGGCCACAGGATGCGAAGAGTCAGATGGGGCATTCTCAGCACGTCCAGATTCGCACAGACCAAGATTCTGCCGGCGCTCCGGCGCTGCGACCACGTCGAGGTCGTCGCGATCGCGTCGCGCGATCTGGCCCGGGCGCGCGCGGTCGCCGCCGCGTTCGATATCCCCCGGGTCCACGGCTCGTACGACGAGCTGCTCGCCGACCCCGAGGTCGAGGTCGTCTACAATCCATCGCCCAACCACCTCCACGTGCCGTGGTCGATCAAGGCGCTCGAGGCCGGCAAGCACGTGCTGTGCGAGAAGCCGATCGCCCTGACCTGCGCCGAGGCCCGGACGCTGCTCGACGCGTCCCGGCGCCACCCGCGGCAGAAGATCATGGAAGCGTTCATGTACCGGCTCCACCCGCAGTGGCGGCGCGCCGTCGCCATCGTTGCAGGCGGCGGGATCGGCGAGCCGGCCGTGGTCCAGACGCTGTTCACCTACGTCAACGAGGATCCGGGCAACGTCCGCAACCAGGCCGACATCGGCGGCGGCGCGCTCATGGACATCGGCTGCTACGCGATCTCGCTCGCCCGCCTGGTGTTCGGCGCGGAGCCGCGCCGGGTGCTCGGGCTGATCGATACCGATCCACGGTTCGGCACCGACCGGATCAGCTCGGCGCTGCTCGACTTCGGCGGCCGGACGTCGTCGTTCACGTGCGCGACGCAGCTCGAGCCCTACCAGCGCGTCCACATCCTCGGGCGCGATGGCCGGATCGAGATCGAGATTCCGTTCAACGCGCCGCCCGACCGGGCCTGCCGGATCTGGCACCAGCGCGGTGACCGGATCGACGAGATCACGCTGCCGGTCTGCGACCAGTACACGATCGAGGGCGACGAGTTCTCGCGCGCGGTGCTCGACGACACGCCGGTGCCGACCCCGCTCGAGGACGCGGTCGCCAACATGGCGGTGATCGACGCGGTGCGGGCCAGCGCGCGCGCCGGCGCGTGGATCGACATGGCCGGCGCTACTTCCGGGTGACGTACTTGCGAATATCGATGCCGACGGCGGCGACGATGATGATGCCCTTGACGATCTGCTGCCAGTACGGCGAGACCCCGAGCACCACCAGGCCGTTGTCCAGGACCTGGAAGATCAGCACGCCGGTCAGCATGCCCGAGACCGTGCCGACGCCGCCGGCGGTCGAGACCCCGCCGATCACGGCCGCGGCGATCGCGTCGAGCTCGTACATCAGGCCGTAGTTGTTGGTCGCACCGCCGCTGCGCGCCGCGAGCAGGACGCCCGCGAGGCCGTACAGCACCCCGCCCAGGATGTAGACCAGGATCAGGTTCGCCTTGACGTTGACTCCGGACACCCGGGCGGCATCAGGATTGCCACCGATCGCATAGATGTTCTTGCCAAACCGCGTCCAGTTCAGGATGACCCAGTACAAGAGCAGCACCACGCCGGCGATCACGATCAGCTTGGGAACGCCGGCCCACGAGCCGGTCCCGAGGCTGGTGAAGTCGTCGCGCAGGCCGCCGATCGGCATCGCGCCGCGCGGCGGCCGGTCGACATACAGCGAGCACGCGCCGTAGACGATCACCATCGTGCCCAGCGTGGTGATGAACGGCGGCACCTTGAGGAACGCCACCACCACGCCGTTGAGCAGACCGACCAGCAAGCCGGCGGCGAGCGCGGCCAGGATCGGCACGACCAGCGGCAGATAGGGCAGGCCCGGAAACATCTTGCTCGCGTAGTCCGGCCGCTGCATCAGCGACGCCGCGATGCACGCGCACAGCCCCACCGTGCGCCCCGCCGACAGATCGGTCCCCCGCGTGATCAGGATGCCGCCCACGCCGAGGGCGATGATGACGCGCACCGAGGAGATCCTCAGGATGTTGCCGAGGTTGTCGATGTTCAAAAAGCTGCTCTCGACCGCGCCGATCCCGATCACGAGCCCGGCGAGCACCAGCACGATCGAGTACCGGTTCGCGAGCTCGCGGACCGTGGCGATGTCGAGTCTTGCCATATCACCTCTGGTCGTTGTTACATGAACCGGGTCGCGAGCGTCATGATCTGCTCCTGCGTGGCGTCCCTGGCGTCGAGGATTCCGGTCATCCGGCCCTCGCACATCACCAGGATCCGATCCGACAGCCCCAGGAGCTCGGGCATCTCGGAGGAGATCATGATGATCGCCTTGCCGCGCCGCGCCAGGTCGGCAATCAGCAAATAGATCTCGTACTTGGCGCCGACGTCGATGCCCCGGGTCGGCTCGTCGAGGATCAGGATATCCGGATCGGTCAGGAGCCAGCGGGCCAGGATCACCTTCTGCTGGTTGCCGCCGGACAGGTTCTCGATCACGACCTGCGCCGACGGCGTCTTCACCCGGAGCATCGAGATGCTGGTGTCGACGTCGGCGGCGCCCCGCTTGCGGTCGAGCAGCGCGAACCGCCGGACGTACTTGCGGAGGTTCGCGATCAGGATGTTGTCGAACACCGACAGCACGGGGAAGATCCCGGTGTGGCGGCGGTCCTCGGTCAATAGCGCCATCCGGTGCGCCTTGGCCTGGATCGGACTGGCGATCTCGACGCTGCGGCCGCCGATCCAGCACCGGCCGCGCTTGAGCCTGCGCAGCCCGAACAGCGACTCGACCAGCTCGCTGCGCTTGGCTCCGACCAGCCCGCCGATGCCCAGGACCTCGCCCTTCCGGACCTCGAACGATACGTCCGAGAACGACTTGTGCTCGGCCGAGGTCAGCTGCTCGACGCGCAGCACGGGTTCGCCGAGCACGCGGTCCCGGGGCGGGAACCGGTGGGTGAGGTCCCGGCCGACCATGCGCTTGATGATCAGATCGGTCGTCAGCTCGCCGGCGGCATAGGTCCCGACCCGCTTGCCGTCGCGCATGATCGTGACCTCGTCGGCGATCGCCAGGATCTCCTCCATCTTGTGCGAGATGTAGATGATCGCGACGCCCTCGGAGCGCAGCCTGCGGATGATGCCGAACAGGTGCTCGACCTCGTTGGAGGTCAGCGACGAGGTCGGCTCGTCCATGATGATGACCTTGGCGCGGTACGACACCGCGCGCGCGATCTCCATCGACTGGACGTTGGATACGGACAGATCGATCACCCACTTCTCGGGATCGAGGTCGATGTGCAGCTCCGCGAACAGCGCCCGGGTCTCGCGCAGCATCCGCTGCCGGTCGATCAGCTTGAACGGGCCGAACCCGCGGACCGGATAGCGGCCCAGCCAGATGTTCTCCATCACGCTGCGATGCGGGATCGGATGGAGCTCCTGGTGGATCATCGAGATGCCGTGATCCAGCGCCTGCCGTGAATCGCGCAGCGTGGCCGGCTTGCCCTCGAGCAAGATCTCGCCGGTGTCCGGGCGATAGATCCCGAACAGGCACTTCATCAGGGTCGACTTCCCCGCGCCGTTCTCCCCCATCACGGCATGGACGCTGCCCTCGCGGACCGTCAGGCTGACGTTGTCGAGTGCCTTGACGCCCGGGAAGCTCTTCGAGATGCCGCGCATCTCGAGCACCACGCGATCGTGCGCCATGGCGCCTACTTCTTGAAGGTCTTGTAGTTCTCCTTGGTCACCTTCACGTACGGCACCCAGATGTACTTGCCGCCCGGACCCGGCGTGCCGTCGGCCATCGCCAGCGGCGCGACCGTGGTCGAGACCTCCTTGGTGCCGGTGGCGAGCCCGTAGGCGAGATCGAAGGTCGCCTGGCCCTGCTTCTCGGCGTCGTTGAGCACCGTGCCGACCAGATAGCCTTGCTCGAGCGCGTCGAGCGCGGGCGGCGTGGCGTCGACCCCGACCACCGGCATGACCTTGTTGTCCTTGAAGTAGCCCTGCGCCTTGAGCGCCTCGATCGCGCCGAGCGCCATGTCGTCGTTGTTGGCCAGCACGACCTCGATCTGGTCGCCGAACTTGGCGAGCCAGGCGGCGGTCTTCTCCTGGCCCTTGATCTTGTCCCACATCGCGGTGTCGTCGGCCAGCTTCTCGGTCTGGATGCCGGCCTTCTCGATCGCCTTGATCGAGAACTCGGTCCGGTACGACGCATCGGAGTTGGACGGATCGCCGATCAGCATCACGTACTGCAGCTTGCCGTCCTTGTTCTTGTCCGCCTCGGGGTGCGCCTTCCAGTAGTCGACCACGAGCTCGCCCTCCATGGTGCCCGACTGCTGCGCCTTGGCGCCGACGTAGTACGCCTTGTCGTACTTGGCCATGTCGGCGGCGGCGGGCTCGCGATTGAAGAACACCACCGGGATGGTCTTGCTCCGGGCCTTGTCGATGACGACCGACACCGCGGTCGGATCGACGAGGTTGATCGCCAGCGCACTCGCACCCTGGGTCAGGAACTGGTCGACCTGATCGTTCTGCTTGGGCTGATCGTACTGGCTATCCTGTAC
>DASWRS010000596.1:0-2936 GCA_036403075.1 Kofleriaceae bacterium | reverse complement strand
GTCGGCTACGTCACCGGCAAGACCGAGGGCGAGAACATGGTGCAGAAGTGCTGCCTGGGCACGAGCCCGGTCGTGATCTCGCCCGAGGTCAGCTACCGCGCGAGCGCCCGGCTCTCGATCGGCGCGGTCGCCCGCATCGGCCTGCCGCTCGGCGCCAACATCCAGGGCCACTCGACGCTCGCACCCGCCGGCTTCGTGCGCCTGGGCTACGCGTTCTCCGGTTCCGGAGACGGCCTCCACGTCATGGGCGAGCTCGGCTTCGGCATCCTGCGCAACACGATCCAGCTCGCCACCAACATGCCCGGCATGGACACCGACATCGTCGCCCAGGGCCCGCTCCTGCTCGGCGCCGGCGTGGGCTACACCCAGCACCTGACCGGCCCGCTCGCCGTGGTGGTCGACCTCGACGCGATCAGCGGCCTGGCGATCGTCGACAAGCTCGGCACGGCGATCCACCTCAATACCGGGATCAGCGCCGACATGCGGCTCGGCCTCGCGCTCCGGTTCTGATCGGCCGCGGCCCGGGGCGGCTCAGGTCGTAGGCAGGGCACGCAGCGGGTGGAGCACGACGTGGACCTCGCCCGCGGTGACCTCGGCGGCGGCCGGCGCGGCCGAGAGCAGGATCGCCGCCTCGATCACGCGCTCGCCGCCCTCGTGCAGGTAGATGATGCGCTTGATCGGCCGGCGCTTGACCGCGACCTGAGCGAGGTCGTCGAACAGCGTGGGGTAGAGCTCGGGCAGCGCCGAGTCGCGGAGCTGCAGCCCCGCGGCGTCGCCGGCCACGCCGAGGAACTCGAGGAACGCCGGGTTGGCGGCGCGGACCCGGCCGGTCGGATCGCACGACGCCATCGGGATCGGCGCCGCGCCGAACACCTCGGCGGCGGCCTTGACCCGGTGGTCGAGGTCGCGGCGCTCGCGGGCCTCGCCGGCGGTGACCGCGCGGCGGCGGCCCTGGTCGGCGCCGAGCATGCCCATCATGCCCATCAGCGCGCGCAGCTCGTAGAGGAACGCCTGGACGTCGGCGTGGCGCCTCGCCGGATCCTTGGCGGTGGCGCGGCTGACCAGCTCGTCGGCGCGCTCGTCGAGCGGCTCGCTGCACTGCTTCGACGGCGCCGGCACCGGCGTGAGCTTGTGGTCCAGCAGCACGTCGGCGAGCGCGCCGGAGAACGGGACGCGGCCGGTCAGCAGCTCGAACAGCACGATGCCGAGCGCGTAGATGTCGCTGGCCTGGCTCGCCGGCGCGCCGTCCTGGCGCTCGGGCGCGAGGTACTCGGGTGTGCCATCGACGCCCTCGGTGCGCCCGAGGTCGGGCCGCGCCAGGCCGAAGTCGAGCAGCTTGACCAGCCGGCGCTGCACCGTGGTCTTCACCAGGAAGATGTTCTCGGTCTTGATGTCGCCGTGGAGGATCGCGCGGCTGTGGATGAACCGCACAGCGTCGGCGACCTGCCACATGATGTCGCACGCGACCCTGGGCGACAGCTTGGCGTGCCTGAGCTTGTGATGGGCGGTCTGGCCTTCGAGCAGCTCCATGACCATGAACAGGCCGAACGCGTCGTCCTGGCCGAAGTCGACGATCGAGCAGATGTTGTCGTGGGTCAGGGCCGAGGCCAGCCGGGCCTCGCGATAGAACATCTCGCGGATCCTCGGCTGGGTCGCGATCGAGCCCTTGATCAGCTTGAGCGCGAACACCTTGCCGAGCGCCGCGTGCCGGACGCGCAGCACCCGGCCCATGCCGCCGCGGCCGAGCGGGCCCTCGACGATGTAGCGATCGCCGATCACGTCCCCGCTGCGCGCGCCGCGCGGCCGATCCACCCGGGGCGGCAGCGCCGGCGCGGGATCGTCCGGCGTCTCGGAGACGTCCTGGAACCCGCTCGGGTGCAGGCGGGGCGACGGCGCGGCGACGCTGCGGGTCGACAGCGCCGAGCGCGCGATCGACGGCAACAGGGTCTCGTGGCCCTCACGCTCCACCGGCTGGCCATCGCCCGCCACCTCGAGATCGACATCGGACGGCCGACCCGCCATCGGTCGATGGTACGGCAAAATCGTGGTATGAGCCCGCCATGGATGACGCCAGCTTCGATCGCGTCGCGCGCGACGAGCTGCACGAGCTCGAGGACGCGTTCTCTGCCATCGATCCCGATGACGTGGAGGTCTCGACCAGCGATGGCGTGCTGCGGCTCGATCTGCGCGACGGCACGCGGATCGTGATCAACTCGCACCGCGCCGCGCGCCAGATCTGGATGGCGGCCGTGTCGTCGGCCTGGCACTTCGATCCGGCCGGCGAGGGCGTGTGGCGCGCCGCGAAGACCGGCGAGGAGCTGCGGCCCACGCTCGCCCGGCTGATCCACGACCGCATCGGGCTCCCGGTGTCGTTGTAGAATTGGCCATGGCCGAATCGCAGATCCTCAGCGTGATCCGGATGTGGGCTGCGGTCGCCTGGGCCGACGGCGTGATGTCCGAGACCGAGGCCGACAGTCTGGGCCGGCTGATCCGCACGGCCGACCTCACGGACGGCGAGCGCGCCGGTGCGCGGGCGTTCCTCGAGACCCGGACCGAGCTGCCCCAGACCTACCTCACCAACCTCACGCCGGAGGCCCGCCGCGGCATCTACCGCGCCGCGTGCCGGATGGCCGTCGTCGACCACGTGTTCTCGGTCACCGAGCGCGCGCTGCTCGATCGGCTGCGCAACCTGCTCGGCATCCCCGACGATGTCGCGCACGAGCTCGAGGCCGACGTCCCCGGCATGACCCTTCGTTAGCGATGCAGCGCCGTCACTCGGTTCGCCATCTGTTCTGGCGAGGCAGCGTGGCCGTGGTGTCGAACGCGCTGATGTTCACCGGGCTGTACCCGGGGCTGCCGCACGCCTGGCGCGCGCTGTCGCGCCACGACCTCGGCGACACGCCGCTGCGCACCGCGCTGGTCGAGTGGGGCCTGTC
>DASWRS010000595.1:0-8202 GCA_036403075.1 Kofleriaceae bacterium | reverse complement strand
ACCGCGCGAGAATTGCCCGTCGGCGATCAGCTTGAGCACTTCCCGCAGTTCGGCGTTGCCGTTCGCATAGTCGGCAGGGCGATAGCCGTCGCGCTTGACCTGCTCGACCTGATCCGCGCTTAGACCGAAAAGAAAGAAGTTTTCCTCGCCGACCTGTTCGCGGATCTCGACGTTGGCGCCATCCAGCGTTCCGATTGTCAACGCGCCGTTCATCATGAACTTCATGTTGCCGGTGCCCGACGCCTCCATCCCCGCCGTCGAGATCTGCTCGGACAGGTCCGCCGCCGGGTAGATCCGCTGCGCGGTCTTGACGCTGAAGTCGGGGACGAACACCACGCGCAGCCGGTCGCGCGCCCGCGGGTCGGCGGCGATCGCATCGGCCACGCCGTGGGCGAGCCGGATCACCAGCTTCGCCGCGCGGTACGCCGGGGCGGCCTTGCCGGCGAACACGATCGTGCGCGCGACCCCGAGGTCCTGGCCGGTCCGGATCCGATCGAGCAGCGCGATCGCGTGGAGCAGGTTCAGGTGCTGGCGCTTGTACTCGTGGATCCGCTTGCACTGCGCGTCGAGCATCGCCGCCGGATCGCACGGCAGCCCGTAGCTCGCGCGCAGCCAGGTCGCGAGCTCGCGCTTGTTGGCCTGCTTGACCGCGCGCCAGCGCTCGCGGAACGCCGCGTCGTCGGCGAACGGCTCGAGCTCGCGCAGCCGGTCGAGGTCGCGCAGCCAGCCGTCGCCGATCGCGTCGGTGATCAGCTCGGCGAGCCGCGGGTTGGCCAGGCCGACGAATCGCCGGGGCGTGACTCCGTTGGTCACGCTGGTGAACCGCTCGGGCCACAGCTCGGCGAAGTCGCGCAGCACCGTCTGGCACAGAAGCCGCGAGTGCAGCGCCGCCACGCCGTTGACGTGGTGGCTCGCGACCGTGGCGAGGTGGGCCATGCGGACCTGCTTGTCGCCGTCCTCGCCGATCAGCGACATCCGGCGGATCCGCGCGTCGTCGCCGGGGAACCGGGTGCGGACCTCGTCGAGGAACCGCCGGTTGATCTCGTAGATGATCTCGAGGTGGCGCGGCAGGAGCCGCGCGATCAGCGGCAGCGGCCAGGTCTCGAGCGCCTCGGGCAGGAGCGTGTGGTTGGTGTACGCGATCGAGCGCCGCACCAGGTCCCAGGCCTCGTCCCAGCCGAGGTCGTGGACGTCGATCAAGAGCCGCATCAGCTCGGGGATCGCGAGCGACGGGTGCGTATCGTTGAGCTGGATCGCGAACTTGTCGGCGAGCTCGCGGATCGTCGTGCGCTGCAGCAAGAGCCGGATGCAGTCCTGCATCGCGCACGACACGAAGAAGTACTCCTGCTCGAGCCGGAGCTGCTTGCCCGCCGCGCTGGTGTCGTTGGGGTAGAGCACCTTGGTCAGGTTCTCGCCGCGGATCTTCTGGTCGACCGCGCGCCAGTACTCGCCGACCTGGAACGCATCGAGATCGAACTCCTCGTCGGCCACCGCGCTCCACAGCCGCAGGAAGCCGGTCGAGCTCGTGCCGTAGCCCGGCATCGGGACGTCGTACGGGATGCCCTTGACCCGCCGCTCCGGCTCCCAGCGCACCCGTAACCGGCCGTGCAAATCCACCGTGTGCTCGGTGAACCCGCCGAACCCGACCGGGTGCTCGATCTCGTACCGGCGGACCTCCCACGGGTTGCCGTTGCGCAGCCAGCGGTCGGTGCGCTCGACCTGCCAGCCATCGCGGATGCCCTGGTCGAACGTGCCGAACTCGTAGCGCAGGCCGTGGCCGATCGCCGGGATGTCGAGCGTCGCCATCGACTCCATGAAGCACGCCGCGAGCCGGCCGAGCCCGCCGTTGCCCAGCCCCGGCTCCTCCTCGTGCTCGATCAGATCGTCGAGCGAGATCCCGAGCTCGCCGAGCGCCGTGCGCACCGCGGTTCGCAGCCCGAGCGCCAGCAGGTTCGCGTCGAGCTGTGGCCCGATCAGGAACTCGGCCGACAGGTAGATCACGCTGCGGTGCTTGCCCTCCAGGTACGTCCGCGACGACTCGACCCAGCGGTGCAGCACCCGGTCGCGCACCGTGAGCGCCAGCGCGAGGAACTGGTCGTTGCGGGTCGCCACCGCCGGGAACTTGGCGAGCTCGAAGTACAGCTTGCCGAGCAGGTCGCGGCGCAGCGACGCGGCGTCGTCGCGCGGGCGCGTGTCATCGTCGACCTCGATCATCCCGCGACGGTAGCGCATCGCCGCGCTGTGCTGGTGCAGCCGGCATTGGCGTGTACCGCTCCGGACCGATCGGCGCGCCTGCCGCCGCCGGCTACGCTGTCGTCCATGTCGGAACATCGAGCCACGATCGAATGGAGCTCCACGGCGGCGGCGGCGGACATCGTCAAGCTGCGGTTCTCCCGCGAGCACCGCTGGACCTTCGACGGCGGCATCACCGTCGACGCCTCGGCCTCGCCCTCGGTCGTCCCGTCGCCTTGGTCCAACCCCCACGGCGTCGACCCCGAGGAGGCCTACGTCGCCTCGATCTCGAGCTGCCACATGCTGACCTTCGTGTTCGTCGCCGCCAAGGCCGGCTTCGCCGTCGCCAGCTACCGCGACGACGCCGTCGGCGTCATGACCAAGACGTCCGCCGGCGTCGCCTGGGTCAGCAAGGTCACGCTGTCGCCGGCGATCACCTATGCCGGCGACAAGCAGCCCTCGGCCGACGAGCTCGCGAAGCTCCACCACGCCGCCCACGCCGGCTGCTTCATCGCCAACTCGGTCAAGACCGAGATCGTCGTGGCGTAGCCGGGCCGGTCGCCTGGAATGACGCGAGTTTGCCACTCGATGTTTCCGGTTCTGCTGTAACACCGCGTAACTGCCTCAGTCTGGATCCGGCACGCACGTTGCGTGGATAGCGGCCTCACGCAGCTCGTTGCATCGCGCGGAGCAAATCAGGCCATAGCTGGCGTACGATGGCCTCTTCATCGAAGGAGGGGACATGGGAGGAACAGGGGAGGATGCGCTGCGTGTCACGGACCGCAGCCCGGCGCTCCACGTCGACGAGATCGTCGATGCGGATGATCCGAGGTTCGAGGAGCTATACGGGTTGTACGAGCGCTTGTTTCCACTGCCGGCGGAGCGCGAGCCACCCGAGGCGTTCTTCGAGGTGCTCGCGTTGAACCGGAACCCGCAGGTCCAGCACGCGCTCGGGCCCTGGCACGAAGCGATCCTGGTGGTTCAGGCGGGGCAGGGCGGCCCGGTCGTCGGCGGACACGTGTACGGCGTCACCACCAGCCGCGCGCACCGCGAGCTCGGCTGTGCGGCCAGCGTGCAAGCGATCTATACGTTCTTCGATCACTTGGTGCGCGGCCGTACACCGATGTCGCAGATCGAGCGGGAGCTCCAGGCACGCGCGTCGCGAACATTCGACGACCGCGGAGCGCCGATCACCATCTCGCCGCTGATCTTTGTCGAGGTCAACAACCCGCTGCGGATGACGCCGGAGCAGATCGCCGACGACACGGCCCACGCCGGCATCGATCCGTACCGCCGGTACCGGCACTGGCTCAACTCGGGGCTGAGGCCGCTGGAGCTGTCGTATGTGCAGCCGCCGCTGCGCACGGGTGAGGACGCCGTTCGCTATCTGGACCTGTTCTGCAACAGCAGCCTGAGCTCGGTGCCGAGCTCGGTGATCCTCGGTCACCTGCGCGCGTTCATCTCGATCTCCGTGTTGAAGGGCAGGCCGGCAGACGACGATCCGGACTTCGCGGTGATGCGCGACCAGCTCGGTGTGCGCGATGCAATCGGGTTCGTGCCCGAAGACCAGGGCGATCTGCGGGCGATTCGCGAGCGTGCGGCGGAGCTGAAGCTCGCGTCACAGCCGGGTCCGGGAGTGTCGTGAGGAGGATCATCAGCTGGGCCTATGGTCCGGCGTACAGGATCTGGGAGCGTCTGGAGCGCGTGCACGTCCCGATCATGATGCTCGAGATCGGGTTGCTGCTCCTCGTTGTCTTCCAGGTGCTCGAGGCAAGGCTCGAGGACGTCCACGAGGCCTTCGATTGCGCGTTGTGCGTCCTGCTATCCGTGATCCTGGTCCTCGATCTGGCGGTCAGATATCGCCGCCGGACCCGCGGCTATCTCTTCGGCCGCATGCCGGTGCTCGCGAAGCTCGGACTCTGGAGGTCGCGTCCCGACCAGGGCAAGCATCGCGCGCTCCTGGATCGGCTGCGCGGCACCTCGGCGAAGGGTGGTCCCGTCCTCGCAGCTGCCGAGGACCAAGCGGGGCGAGCGATCGTCGCGGCGATCGCGAAGGAGTCCGCCGCGCAGTTTTCGTTCCGCGCGGGAAGGTACAGCCGAGATCCCCAGTGGGAGGAGTTCGAGCTGCGCCATCTGCACGCCTGGTTTGCGGGATTCCCGGCCGCGCTCTGGCACGTGCCCTCGCCGGCGGAGACCGCGACGAGCAAGGCCGCCTCCCCCGAGGACGCGGTGCAGGGCTACTTCAGCGTCGTCGTACCGATCGACGAGGGCTCGTACGACGATCTCCGCGACGGAGTGCTGCCGTCGCTATGCGCCCGCCTCGATCCATGCGCCGTGGCGTTCGCGGCGAGGCCGCAGGGCAAGCCGCTGCGCCTGCTGGCCTATGTCCACGTCGCCGTGATACCGGATGAGGAGGCGAAGGATCCCGAGCTCATGCTGTCGTCCAGCCTGGGACATCTCGCGTCGTTGCTCCTGCGGTTCTTTCCAGATCGTGGCGCGTGGCGCTCTACGTGTCACTTCTCGATCGTCTGCGAGGTATCGAATGCGAGCCAGGGCGAGACGCTGCGCATGTTCGGCTTCACCGAAGTCCAACGGTCCCACGACGGCCGCGCGGCGACGGTCCAGACGCCCGCCGGGTTCGAATTGTTCGAAGCGTACGTGACCCCGGGGAAGGACGGTGCCGAGTTGTTGCGCATCATCGAAGGCGCGTTACCTGACGCCACATCGGTTTCCCAGGATGCCGATCATCTTGGCCTGTCACCGCCCCGCCGATCGGCTGGTCAGGTTGCGCCAGCCATGGGGTAATCAGCGCAACAGGGACGGCGTCGTCGAGGATGTCGTCCTGGCGGGTCAGCCGGGGCGGAGATCGACGAAATCGGGGTGGCGCGCGAGCGGCTCCACCACCGCGGCGATCCAGGGAGGCAGCGGCGCGTAGATCTTGCGCAAGGCGCCGTCGAGCGTTCGCGCGCACAGCTGCGCGTCGACGTTGTCGGTCGAGTTGTCGTAGATGTAGACGCGATCGGCGAGCTGGATCGCCGGGGCGAGGTTGGCCAGCGACTTGCCGTAGCGGCTCACGATCTTGTCGATCGGGACCGTGTGGCCACCCTGGATGACACGGTTGGCGACGCGGGCGGCGTTGATCCGCGGATCGCTGGTGCCGACGAAGAACAGGCGGATGAAGTAGCCGCTGGCCTTGGCTCGGGCGACGAAGTTGATCTTGTCGTCGGCGGAGAACACGGTCTCGAAGGCGATGCCGGCGCGCTGGGTCAAGAGCTCCTCGCGCCGTGCGCTGGTCCAGCGGGCCGCGTCCAGGGACGCTTGCGGGGAGTTCCAGTCGCCGAACCGGTCACGGGCGATGTCGTCCGGGTTGAAGTACTCGACGTCATCGCTCCACTTCTCCTTGCGGAGGTGAACGGTGACGGTGGTCTTGCCGGCGCCGTTGGGTCCGGCGATCACGAGCAAGACCGGCTTCACTTCAGGGCACCGCGCAGCTGTGCAAGCCGCGCGAGTGCCTCTGCGCGCAGCCGGGCGATGTCTTCGTGGATCCGCTCCAGCGCCGCGGCGTTGCGGGCGGGGATGTCGGCGAACGCCTCGTGCATCAGCTCGGCGAGCTCCTCGTCGGTGGGCTCGTAGCTCGGGTCGCCGAAGTTGGTGACGCGGCGAGACATGTGGACAGGCTACTTGGTGGCGACCAGGTAGGCGAGCACGCCGATCGCGGCGACGAGGACGACGATCAGGATGAAGACCAGGGCGTTCGACTTCGGCGGCGAGGCCGCCGAGCTCATGGCCTGGCCGCCGTAGCCGTAGCTGGGGGGCAGGTTGGTGGAGGCGGTGGCGTGGCCGGGGTGGCCCGGGTGGCTGAGCGCGCTCGCCTGGTTCGCCTGGCCCGGGTGGCCGAGCGCCATGTGCGGGTGGCCCATCTGCCCCGCCACCTGGCCCGCCATCTGGCTGGCCTGGCCGGGCTGGCCGGGGTGCTGCATCGGCGCCGGGTGGCCCATCGGGCCCATCTGGCCCGGGTAGCCGAGCGGCATTCCCGGGTTGGCGCGGTTGTTGGGGCCGGTGGGCGGCTTGGAGCCGGGCGGGCGGCCCGGTGCGGGGTTGGCGAAGCCGCGTGCGCCGGACGGGTGGTTGGGCATCGGCGGCATCGGCGCGCTGGTGCGCTGGATCGAGGGCAGCGACGGGACGCTGGGCTTGGAGCCGCTCGACAGGTTGGGCTGGCTGGCGCGCGACCGGACCTTGCTGCTGCGGTTGGGGTCGGGCTCCGAGGCGCGGCCGAGATCGCGCATCGCGCCGTTGACCTTGTCGGGCTCGGGGACCTTGCGCTGGTTGGACAGGAACGCGAAGTACGAGTCCGGCATGTCGTCGAAGTCCATCACCAGATCGCACTCGTCGCAGCGGCAGGTCGGCGGCTCGTGCGGCGGCGGCCCCATGTCGGTGGCCTCGACCAGCAGGACCTTCTCCTCGTCACACTCGGGGCAGAAGTACGGGACGTAGAAGCTCTTGACGACGCCGTTGCCGGTGAAGTTGTTGACCAGGTTGATCTGCGCGACGATCGACGGCGAGCACTCGACCAGGACCGAGCGCGTGCCGTTGTACTCGAGCTTCGAGAGCCAGTTGACCCAGTCGCGGACGCCGCAGGAGT
The DNA here is from genome assembly GCA_036403075.1 of Kofleriaceae bacterium. Classification (GTDB taxonomy): domain Bacteria; phylum Myxococcota_A; class Polyangia; order Haliangiales; family Haliangiaceae; genus JABFXX01. Next base: position 1,328 of record DASWRS010000595.1, on the reverse strand, counting down.
TGATGCGCTCGATTTCGCCGAGGTCGATGACCGCCGTGCCGGCCGGGATCTTCTCGACCAGCTCGCCGAGCTCGTTGTCCTCGTCGATCACGCCGCCGAGCTTCACGTAGCTCACGTCTCCCCGGTGCTGGACCGATGCCTGAAACTTTTGGCTCATCGCACCTCCGGCATGTAACGACGGTATGGTTGATTACCACAACCGCACTGGCTGCCGCACGGTCGACTGTACGATCTGGCACCGGGATCACGGCACGAGTCGCCGGTGCGCGGAGCTGAACGTAAGCCAACGTGCATTTGGATGGGATGCGGCAGCAGACCGTTCTCCCAGGACGATCCGAGCGTGACGCTAACACGGTTGACGCACCGGCTCGCGTCCGGACCGTGGCAATGGTCTGGCCGGTGTGTGTGGACGTCGTATGCCGGCGCCTGGCGCCCGGCGCTCAGCCGGTCAACAGGGTCCGGACCTGCTGGTAGTGGTCGCTGAGGTAGTAGCGCACGAGGTCCGGGCCGCCGAGCACCGAGCCGAGCGCGACGGTGGCGTGGTGGCTCGTGAGCTTCTCGCCCGACAGCAGGGCCACGGTCCAGATCGCGGCGTGGAAGTCGTCGCAGGCGACCAGGCCCGCGCGCTTGGCGCAGGCGAGCATGCCGTCGATCCAGGAGCCGGGGTCGACGTCGCGGATCCGCGCGTGGCGCTCGATGATCTTCTGGGCCTCGGCGCTGACGCTGCCGAGCAGCTCGGCGGCCGAGCCGGTGAGCTCGGGCTCGGGCGAGAGCAGGGCGCGGAGCAGGGCGCCGAGCTCGCGGCGCTGGCGGGCGCCGAGCTGGAGCAGCGAGGCGTAGCCGCCGCGGATCGCCTCGAACGCGTAGCCGCAGAGGAACCGCAGCGCGAGGTCGGACTCGGACAGGAGCGAGCGATCGATCACGAGCAGGCGGCGCGGGAACGCGGTGACCGCGGCGAGGCCCGGGACCTTCTCGCCCACGAACACCTCGGCCTCGGTCTGGTACATGGCGCTGATCTCGGTCGCGATCTCGAACAGCCGCGGATCGCCGGCGGTCGCGGCGGGCTGCAGGCCGTGGCCGAGCGACGGCGGCACGACCACCGAGGTCAGCTCCCGGGCGAGCGCGTCGAACAGCTCGCCGAGCGGCTCGCGCGCGGCCGGCGTGATCAGCAGGCGCGCGCGGGCGTCGTCGTCGAGCGGGTTGCGCAGCGCGGGGCGGACCCGCACGGCGGCGAGCCGCTGCATCGTCGCGCGGTCGGCGTCCTCGGCGAAGCCGAGCAGGTCGAGCACGGTGAGCACGCGGTTGGCGCTTTCGGTGGCGCCGGTGCG
>DASWRS010000594.1:0-4284 GCA_036403075.1 Kofleriaceae bacterium | reverse complement strand
GCGGTCGGCGCAGCCGCAGCCGTGGCGGCGTACGCCACCAACCTGTCCTTGGCCGCTCGGTAGACCCACTCCGTCATCCCGGTAGCCAGCACGTCGCGCCGCGAGAAGACTCCGCGATCGTAGAGCGCGAGAAGTTGCCGTACAGGCTCATCACCGCGAGCTTGCTCCCGAATCAGCGAAACCAGTTCGGCGGGATCGGCCGCTTGATGATCACCATCGAGGTTCTGCTGCGGCGCTTCGAGCACGATCGCGCTGGCCGGCGCCTTGTCCAACGCCATGGTCCTCGGCTCTGGCGCATCGCGTCGTGGACGGTTGGCGCGGCGCCAGCGGTTCGCCCGGCGCCGCACCGCCTGCTCAAGCTGGGAGATGACCGTGCGCTCCGGATCATAGGTCAGGTCTCCGAGCACCAGGTCTCCGATGGCGTCCCAGACGAGTTCGCGCGCCACCTCGGAGCCGCGGCGTACGCGCGCGTACCGTTCGGCGGTGCGAAATAATTTTGCCAGCGCGGCGACGTCCCCAAGTTCGGCCTCTAGTGCCGTACGGACGGACGGCGCGTCACGACCAACCTCGCCATCGCGCCGAGCAACAACCTCAGCATCGTTCCCCTGCATCCCTCGCATGTACGGCACGACCGTTCAGACATCGTGCCTCGCATGTGGAATTGACGGGTGCTACGCAAATTCGCGCTCGCCCGTCAGCGTTGTGGATGTTCTTCGTGTGACCGGGGTGGCCATTCCTTGCTTCGCTATGCGCGGAACACGTGAGGGGCACAACAGGACGGGTGCAGCGGGCCCGCATACGGAACAAACTGTTCAAACGCGCGAACCTGCAGCCCCTCGCTCTGCCCGGCGTCAGGACCACGTCGGGTCGACGACGAAGTGAAAGGTGACGCCGCGATCGGGTTCCATCTGGCTAGTCGCGACCATGCCGGGCGGCATCGCCGCGACCAGATCCGCGCGCGCCAGCGAGAGCAACTGCGCGCGGTGGGCGGCGAACAAACCCGCCTTGAAGGTGTCGAGGTTCTGCCGGGCGCGATCCGCGTCGCGTAGCGCTTCCCAGATCGCCGAGACAAACACCTTGCGAGATCCGAACCGCCCGCTTTCGGGCACCCGAGCAATGGCATCCCTGACCGTGGCCGCGAAGTTGGTGAGCGCGATCGCTGTCATGTGGATATACTAGCATTATACTATATAATGTCAATCCGATATTCAATCTGCACTAGAAGTCAGTGCTGGAGTTTCTGAATCCTACGTAGATTCGAAGATGTGTAGCTCATGAGGGGTTGTGCGGCGTGAAGCGAACGGCGTCCTTTCACCGGCCGATCGGCGCGCACGGTCCTGCGAGGCATGCAGCCGAACAGCGCGCCTGGGGCATCCCCGACACGCGTTCATTCCATGATCTTGTCGTCAGGCTCGGCCGGCTTCGTCACCGGGTGCGGCGACTTGGCGGCTGGCTTTGAGGCTGGCGACGTGACAGATCGCGGGTTGATCTGCGGCGGTCGTGGCACGGCGGGGGCGCTGGGCACGAGCGTTAGCGTGACGGCCTGCTGATCCGCCGCGCCGATCGTGAGCGTCTTCATCGTTGGCTCGAAGCCCGTTGCTTCCGCGCGAATCTGAACATGGGCGCCTTGCGGAAGCGGCACGGTGAGCGGTGAGCGGCCCGCAGCGAGCAGCTTGGTCGCATCTTCTACGCGTAGCGTCGCGTCGCTGGGTTCGGTCGCGATGGCGACAGTGGACATGGCAGGCACGGGGACCGGAGATGACGAGGCGGTCTCGCTGGACGCGGGCTGTGGCTTGGGTACGGTCTGCGGCGGTGGTGACGGCGGGAGCGTTGTTGCGGCGGTCGCGGCTGCGGGCGCACGATCCGGGGCTGCGGCGCCGTGACGCCCGACAACGATCGCGATCGCGACTGCGGCACTGAGGCCGAGCCCGATCGCGGCTGCGGCGACGCGCCGAGCGCGCGCCCCGCGTATGGGCGCGGCGGTCGCGGCTTGGCCGACAGCGTGGCTGTGCGTCGTGCTCTCGGGCAGCCTGGGCGCGGCGAGACCGAACGCGCGAGGGCTGTCGGGCTCAGTGCCGGCGGACGCCGGTTCGCTCGACGCCAGCGGTGGAGTCAGCGGCGAATGCGCCGCGCGCTCGGGAAACCGCACGCGCAACAGCTGCTGTAGCTCGATCTTGGCACTGCGCGACGCCGCCGCGGCGGCCACGAGCGCGGTATGCGCCTCGTGCGCGGTCTGGTAGCGATGGGCCGGGTCGCGCTCGAGGAGCCGCATGGTCACGCGCTCCAGATCCGGCGGCACGTCGGGGCGGGCGATCGCGGGCCGCGGAATCGGTGCGAACAGCACTGCGGCGATCGTCTGTCGATAGTCGTCGTCTTTCTCGAACAGCGCCTGACCTGTTAGCAGCTCCCAGAGCATGATTCCGACCGAAAACAGGTCCGAGCGTCCGTCGAGCGCGACGGAGGTGGTGGCTTGCTCGGGAGAGAGGTAGCCCGGTTTGCCCTTGAGCATCGCCGAGCCCGGCGCCACCGTGGCCTGACGCAGCTTGGCGATCCCAAAGTCCATCACCTTGACCGTGCCATGCCAGCTGATCATGACGTTGTGGTGCGACATGTCGCGGTGGATGACGCCGCGGACCTGGCCCCGTGCGGCGATCTCGTCAGCCGAGGACAGGATGCCCGGCAATGGCAGGTGATGGGCGTATCCGAGCCCCTCGAGGATCTCGCCGATGACGTAGATGATCACGGAATACGGGATCGGTCCCGACCGGCGGAGCTTGTCGAGATCGACGCCGTCGACGAACTCCATCACGATCGCGAGCTGGCCATCCGGATCGGTGAGGTGGTCGAGGACTTTGACGATATTGGGGTGCTCGCCCACGAGCGCAGCGGCTCGCGCCTCCTGGTGGAACATCTCGACGAAGGCCGGGGTCTCGGCGTGCTCGCGGAGGATGCGCTTGATCGCGACCGGGAGCGCGAAGCCCGGGGCGCCGTGCTTGACCCCGCGGAACACTTCCCCAAAGCCCCCCTTGCCCAGCGGAGCGAGGTAGCTGTAGCTCCATGACGCCGAGCCGCGCCCGCCGCTGAGCCCGGGCGCGCGCAAGGTCTCGTGCAGGTTCGTGGTCACCAGGAGTCGCGGCGCGCAGCGCTGCAGGATGCTCATGCCGTCGGTCTGCGGCGTCTGTCCGACCAGGATGCGTGCGAGCATGAGCGCGAATGCGCCTGCCGTCGCCGGTCGCTGCGCGGGATCGATGTGGATCGCTGCCAGGATCGGCCCGACGGCCTCGGGTGGAACGCCCTTGTATCGCTGACGCGGATCGATCGGCGGCTGCGTCATCTGCGCGTGATACAGCGTCCCGTCCGGTGCGTCGTACGGCAACGGTCCGCCCGTGATCATCTGGTAGGTCAGGACACCGAGCGCGTAGACGTCGCAGCGCCGATCCACGGGGTCACCGCGGAGCTGCTCGGGCGCCATGTACGCGGTGGTTCCGGGCGTGGCGCCGGGTCGGGTCACCCCTGGTTCATCGAGGAGCTTGGCGATCCCGAAGTCGAGGAGCTTGGGGACGTGGCCGTCCGCGCGCAGCATCACGATCACGTTGTCCGGCTTGAGATCTCGATGGATGATGTTGGCGGCGTGCGCAAGGTCAAGCGCCTCGCAGATCGGCGCGAGGATCTCCAGGATGAGCGCGAGCGGCAGTGGCCCGCGCTGCGCGACGAGCTGGGCCAGCGTCAGGCCGTCGAGGTACTCCATCTTGCAGCACCATCGCCCATCGGCGAGGCGGGCGATGTCGCCACGAATCTTGATGATGGCAGGATGATCGATCGCGCTCGCGGCCCGTGCCTCGGTCTGGAATCGGGTCAGGCTGGTCTCGTCTTGTGTCAGGTGCGGATGCAGGAGCTTGACGGCGCAGCGCTCGCCGGTCTCGGGATCTTCGGCGAGGAACACCACGCCCATGCCGCCGCGCCCGAGCTCCTGGAGCAGCCGAAACGGTTCGGTGGCCGGCCCGGTAGGGGTACCGGTCGCGGACTCCATCAGAACCGGCCCGACACGGCCATGCCGTTGCCCGTGATGCCGAGATTCCAGCCGACGCGCGCGGGAGCCGGATCACCGCCCGACCAGAGCACCAGGACGAGGGCGCCCGATGCGAGCAACACGCCGCTGCCGACCCCGACCAGGACGGCGGATCGCCGGCGCTCGCTCGCTCGGTCGGCGAGCTGCTGGCGCTCGGACACCAGGTGATGGGCCTGCGCGTTGTCGGCCTCGCTGTCGAGGCTCCGCGCGTCGAC
>DASWRS010000593.1:0-45132 GCA_036403075.1 Kofleriaceae bacterium | reverse complement strand
GGTCGATACAGACGCGAACCGTTGCAGCCACCAACGGCGCGTCCGGACCTCGGACACGAACGCACGCCGAAGTATTCCTCGGTACGGTGCAGGCCCAGAGCATCCTCACCGGGCGGGCCGCCGGGCCGGCGAGCTCAGCGGGTGGGCCGCCGGATCCGGCGCGACGCGCGTGCGATGCAACCGCCACGTCCACCCGATTTCGCGTAGCCGGAGGCGGGCGGCCACGCGCTGCGATGACCGGTTCTCGACGCTCGTGCTGTAGAACAGGGTGGCGGCCCGGGGCGCGGAGGAGGGCGGCCCATGCGGCCGCCGTCGCGGCAGCGTACCCGCGGCCACGGAACCGCGGATCGGTCCAGACGCCGCACTCGGCGGCGCGGGCGGTGAACTCGTCCTACTCGATCGGGAGCCAGTTGCCCGGGTTGGCGTCGCGCAGCACCGCGATGGCATCGCTGCCCGGGACGACCATCGCCACACCACAGGCAAATGCCGTGTCCGACAGGAACACGTAGCTCGGGCCGGCCGAGCGCGGTAACGGCTCGCCACCGGACGCGAAGACGTGCTCGCATGCGGCGAGCGCAGGAGGTGGATCGCCCGGTGCCTCCGGCAGCGGCGACTGTGCGAACGCTGCCGCCGAGCGCCGGGATCTCCTGGATCGTGTAGCGCAGGCGCCTCCGCCGGCGCGGATCCGGTCGACTACTCGAAGGTGTTGCTACAGAACACCCCGCTGCCAGGACAGGTCGTGGTCGGGCAGACATTGACCGACTGGCACGCCGGCTCGGTGGATACCGCGGTGACATTCTTGCCGCCTGCGACCCCGGCCAGGTCGCGCCCGGCCAGTGTGCGAACGATGTCTCGAGCGAGTGCGAGCTTCTTTCGAGTGGTCTTGCGCATGAAAATCCTCCTGCGGCAGGATAGACCTGCCCATCGCTCGGGAACGGGCCGTGGCGGCGATAGTTCCTGCCGCCCGGCGCTCCCGCCCTTTCTGCAGCGCTGCGACTCCAGGGATGGTATTCCGCGGCTATCCGGAGGGGGGGAGGCGCGCCCGGATGCGATCGGCGTCATCTGCGCACGCGCCGGCAGCAGCTCGCCCTTGGTCGCGTCGCGCTCGTAGCGCTTGTCGGTCAGCTGCCACGAGGTCAGCCTCGGGAGGCCGATGCTCCGTACACATGCGATAGGCGGGTGAGGCGCAGGTCTGCTTCACAGCGTCACATGTAGATCGTGCCTCGCGATGGCACTTCCGTACCGGATGTCCACGCCGCCGTCCACGAAGTGATAGCTGTCTCGGACATCGCCCTTGACCCCGTCTCCGAGGACGACGCCGCGTGCATCGCGGGGCCAGAGCAAGACTGGCCCCAGCCGTCGACCATAGGATGCCGACAGCGACACCACGACCTGCTCCTGGGTATTGATGAGCAGGGCGGCATGGTCTCCGACCAGCAACCGATGTATGTCATCGAGTCGATAGATCACGAGCCCGGGATCGCTCGTTCGATGACCCGAGAACACGATGTAGCAATAGTGCTTCAGCGTGAAGAAGCAGAGCACGCTCATGAGGCAGAGCGTAAATATCGCGATTGCAGCCCTCCTGAGCATCATTTCTCGTTCTACGATACACTGGGTTGATGTACTTGTGTTGGGCCATGTAGGTCGTGCTCCGGTCATTGATCGTGGTCGCGCCTGCGCCGATGACACTGCCATCACGGTTGACGTTCCGCCGCGGCGGCCCCTGGACATTCGGCGTTCCCCCCCCGGACATTCGCGTGAACGCGGTCCTCAGCCGAGGTGCCCGACCATCGATCGCGGAGCCGTCGAGCTCCTGCTGCCGTGGGCACGTCGACCGCCGTGACCTCGGCATCGTCCGTGCACAAGGGGCTCCGGCAACGTCGGCGGCGCCACGGTCGAGCTCACGCCGAGCCTTGGCCGGGTGATGTACCCGGGCCCGGGCGCCGGGATGGCCGATCCGGACCCGTCGATGGCCACGGTCGTGCAGGGCGTGCAGGGCGACGAGTCGTACGCGTGGGCGCTCGGCGTGCAGCCGCACGTGTCGATCATGCAGCTGGCGTTGCGCGGCGTGGCCCAGGTCGAGCCGCCCTACTCGATCGACGACGTCATCTGGCCCGGCACGTTCACCGTTGATGCCGGCGCCCTCACCCTGGTCACCCTGTTCACCAGGTAGGATCGGAGAGGGCGTCCGAGCGTCGGGACGCGATGCCCCGTACATGCGATAGGCCGGTGGGGCGCAGGTCTGATTCACGGAAACCGCCTGCGCGCCGGCGTAATCCGCGGTAATGGCCTCCCGTCGAGCGCGTGACTACAACGTTCGCGATGACCTCGAGGGACCACGGCTTCATGCAGACCCGTGCTGCGGCGGCGCCCGCGCATGGCGGGCACGAGGCTCCCGCGCCCGTGCCCGGACGCCGCACGCTCGTCGAACAGGCCTACCCGTGGATGGTGCAGCGCGTCGCCAGCGCGGACGCCGATCCGGACGCGATCCATGCCGCAGCGCAGCGCGGCGTCGCCACCCCTGCGACCGCGCTGCCGTTCGGGCAGACCATCCAGCGGCTGTTCGGCCGGCACGACATCTCGCAGGTCCAGGCCCACACGGGGACCGAGGCCGGATCCAGCGCTCGCGCGATGGGGGCCACCGCGTACGCGACGGGACACCACGTCGTGCTCGGCAGCGGCACGGACCTCCACACGGTCGCGCATGAGGCAGCGCACGTCGTCCAGCAACGCGCCGGCATCCAGCTCCGCGGCGGCGTCGGCGAGGCCGGCGATCCGCACGAGCAGCACGCCAACGCCGTCGCCGATGGCGTCGTGCGCGGCGAGTCGGTCGAGCACCTGCTCGATCGCCACGGCGGCGGTGGCGGCGCCGCGCCGGCGATCCAGCGCCAGTGGGTCGGCACGCGCGTCGTCGAGGACGAGGAGCAGCACGAGTGGCGGCAAACCACCAAGGACGAAGACACCCGCGACAACGGCTGGTACCGCAAGCACGACGGCGACTGGCAGCTCGTCGAAGCGATCAAGCTCAAGCGCAAGCACGAATCCTCGGGCGAGAAGGACAAGGACAAGGACAAGAACAAGGACTCGCCCAGCGCGGCCAAGAAGCCCAAGCCGAAGCTGGATCCGAAGGTACAGCTGCCCCGTAACAAGAGCGTCCAGAGCGCCATGTCGCTCGTGCAGGATAGCGAGGTCGGCAAGGACGTCCTCAACCAGGCGCTCGAGGTCAGCAAGCACCTCGAGATCGAGCTCGGCAAGTCCACACAGACGCACCTGGATTACGGCGGTGATCGCAAGGGCGTCGACACGATCGAGCTGTCGAAGGATCGCATGCTCGTCCAGGGCGTCGGCTCCGTCGCCCAGCAGCTGGTCATGGAGCTATGTAACCTGTCCAACAAGCTGCGGTTCTGGGAAGCCGACTACGACGCGCAGAACGGCAAGCTCGAGCAGGAGGCCTACGTCGAGCTCAACGAGCGCATCGAGTACGACGCCGCGCTCAAGGTGTACGGCGCGTGGGCGGCGGCTCAAGCGACACCCAACAAGGAAGCCTGGGGGAAATCAAATCACAATCCCGAGCTCCTCAAGTCGTGGGAGACCTGGTGGGACCACATGCAGAGGAAGAACCAGCCGCACCTGGATGTCTATCGCCGGGGCTGGACATGGCTCCTGAAGGACGGTGCGAAGCGCATGCCCGTGCCGCCGACCCGCGAGCCACCGCCCACCTCCGTGGCCCCCGAGACGCCGTCTGACCAGCCTCAGGGCGGGCTCAAGCTGGTTGACTACGAGGACGACTGACCGGTCAGCATCCCCGTGTCTCGCCCGTACCGCTCCCGAGACTCACCGCTGCGAGAGCGGGCGGCCCGAACCGCCGGCAGGACGGAGACCCGAGACCAGCTACTTGCGATGCACGGCGACGATCATGCGATGCTCGCTCGCGCGCGAAGTCGACCCGGTGCCCGCGTGAACGTATCGAAGGGCGCGACGCCGTCGTTCGGGCTACCGCGCCTCGGGCTTCCACACGAGGCCCTGCCGTTCCGCGACGACCTGGCCGATGCCGGGAAACGGGAAGTGCGCCGCGAACACGCGCGCGTGATCGGCCGCGAGCCTGGCGAGCGTCTCCTGTCGCATCGCCTCGGCTGCGGGGCGATCGGTATCGACCTGGATCGGCCACGCCGGGCGCTGCACGGAGATGACCGAGTGATGCGCCAGATCGCCGAGATAGAACACCTGGTCGGCGCCTGCCCCGATCTCGTACGAGCTGTGGCCCGGCGTGTGGCCTGGCGTCGCGACCGCCTTCACGACCGGCAGCACCTGCGCGCCTGGCTCGAACGCCGAGACCTTGGCCGCGATCGCGGCGACGACGCGCCTGCTGTCGTCCTCCGTGTCCGCCTGGAACGTGGCCCACTCGGGCGCCGACATGTGGATCGTCGCGGCCGGGAACGCGAGGGCGCCCGGCTTCGTCACGAGCCCGCCGACGTGATCGCCGTGCGCGTGCGAGATGAAGATGTCGGTCACCGCGGCCGGCGCCACGTTCGCGAGCGCGAGCGACTGCGGCAGGTGCCCGGCGTCCGCGAACGGCGCGTCGCCCAGGCCGGTATCGAACAGGATCACGCGATCGCCGGCCTTGACGAGCAGACACTGGATGTCGAGCCGGATCTGGTCGCGAGGCAGCCCCGCCGCCGCGAGCACCTCGGCGGTCTCGCCGGGCGGATGCCCGAGCCCGAGCAGCTGGCCATCGTTCGGTACGACGATGTGGCCATCCTCGAGCGCGTACGCTTCGAGACCTCCGATCTGCAAGCGCTCCGCACGGCCCGACCTGGCGACCGGCGCCTTCGGAGACGGCGAGCCCGCGCAAGCCGCTGCGAGCAACACGGCCACTACCAGCTTCATGCGGCCACGCTCGCATGATCCACGCGAGCTGACCAGAGCGGCATTCCACAAGGGCACCCGCACGCGCGAAGCTCGCGCGACCCACGAGCAGCCCTCGTTGCGCGTGCGAGCCGGGCCAGGCATGCGCGGGGACTCGGTGCTAGGCTCGTCGCGTGATCGTCGATGGACCGACATTTCGCCGCCTGGTACACGCGCGCGCCCTGCTGGTGTCGGCGGCGCATGATGGGCTGAGCGTGCGGCAGGTCGCCGCGCGGGTCGGGTTGTCGCCATTTCACTTCATCCGCATGTTCGGTGCGCTGTTCGGCGACACGCCGCACCAGGTGCGGACCCGGGCGCGGCTGGAGCGGGCGAAGCTGCTGCTCGCCGCGGGCGCGACGGTGACCGAGGCCTGTGTCGAGCTCGGGTTCACGAGCGTCGGCAGCTTCTCGGGCCTGTTCCGGCGGCGGATCGGCGCGCCGCCGTCGGTCTACCGCCGGGCGATCGCGGTGCCCCGCCGGGCTCCGCTGGTTCCGGGCTGCCTGGGGCTGATGTCCGAGGTTCCCGCAGGCGCGTGGAGCAATTCTCGAGAAGCGCCGCCGCGGTAGACCCGGCAGACTGCCCGGATGCTCCACATCAAGCTGACCAGCATCATGGTCGAGGACCAGGCCAAGGCGCTGGCGTTCTACACCGACGTGCTCGGGTTCGCGAAGAAGCTGGACATCCCGGTCGGAGAGTATCGCTGGATCACCGTGGTCGCGCCGGGGCGCGACGATCTCGAGCTCGCGCTCGAGCCCAACGGCAACCCGGCCGGCAAGGTGTTCCAGCAGGCGATGTTCGCGCAGGGCATCCCGATCACCGCGTTCGAGTCGACCGATCTCGAGGCCGATCACGCCCGGCTCGCCGCCCGGGGCGTCGCGTTCACCCAGCCGCCGACCGCCGCGGGCCCGGTCAAGATCGCCGTGCTGTCCGACACCGTCGGAAATCTGATCCAGCTCTACCAGCCGCTGTAGCGCCGCCGGCGAGGTGCGACCGGGCTACGGGCGACGGCCGGCCTCGACGCGCGATGGCTCGCACTTCTGCTTCCAGCAGTCGCCCACGCGAGCCGCCCAGTCCTCGAAGCGCAGCGAGGTGGAGACCTGGCGGTTGTCCCAGTACTGGCTGTTGGCGTGAACGTAGAGCCGGAGCGCGTCGAGGATCTTGACGTAGTCGGCGCGGTCGTTGGCCGGCAGCGACTGATCGTCGGCGCGTGCGTTGAGAAACCGGACGGTGGCGTCGCGCAGCCGGATCTGGTCGCGCTGCGGCCACTTCGTCATGACCAGGTCGTTGTCCGGGTTGTTGTCGTTCTTGTTGGCGTCCATGATGACCTGCAGCGCGGCGCCCTGCTGGCGCAGGTTCTCGGCGTACGACGAGATCACGTGTTCGCGGGCGACGGTGTGGATCATGATCTGCTGTGCCGGGGTGAGCGCAGTCCACACCGACTTGTTGATGATCATCCAGGTGATGAGGAACTGCTGCTGCCAGCCCGGCGTGTGGACATAGCGGATGTGGGCGGTGCCGGGGTTGTTGGCGGTGTTGAACAGCTGCGACACATCGTCGAGCGGCGTCGCGAACTCGAAGCCGTGGAGCGTCTTGGCCAGGACGGCGTCGACGAGCGAGCCGCCGCCGGGGATCGCCTGGATGAAGCTGAGGTTCTTGCGCGGGATCTTGTGGGTTGCCACCAGATCGTCACAGGCCAGGTTGATCACGTTCTCGCCCGGTGGCAGGTAGCGCAGGACCCACGGCCGCTCGCACAGCCCGGCCAGGCCGATGCCCTTGCGACCGGGCACGCTGTCCAGCGGCTCGGAGAAGTAACCGGACAGCTGCTCGGGGCTGCCGACGATCGGGATGGCGACGACGCCGCGGCCGCGGGCATCGAGGCTGTCCTGGACCAGGTCCTGCCCGGTCTTCTGGCCGTTGTCGACCGACTTGCCGTAGAGGAAGCCGACGAATTCGTCGAAGGTCGGACCGAACGGTACGCCCGAGTTGTAGACGAAGCCCCACGTCTTGTTGAGCTCGCTGCCCGAGGTGTAGGCCGCGTCGAAGCCACCCCCGGACTGGCCAGCTGCCACCGCCGCGATGATGTCGCCCGAGAACTGCTTCGGAATCGCGGGGGTGCCGCCGAGCTTGACGAAGTGGACCGTGCCGGCGGCGCCCAGCGCTGTCCGGGTCACGTTCTGCAGCTTGGTGGCGAAGGCCTCGGCCGGCGGGCCGATGGCGGCAGACGCGCTGAAGCTTCGAAAGTTGATGTCCTCCGCGAGGGCAACGTGGGATGTGAGCGCGGTCAGCGCGATCGCACCTGCAATCCCAGCGCCTGCCGCAGTATGCAGTCCGGAACGAGCTCTTGCCATCACGTAACGTTCCTCTCGTCGATGATTGCGCCGGATGTGCGGCCAATTGCGGCGCCGGTGGAGCAATCGGTGGGAGTGGCCGATCGGCCTGTTCGGGAGAACGCCTATACCACGTCAGATGTTTGAAGTCGCCAGCGAACGAATCTGCACACGAAGTCGGAGTCGGTGTGGGTCGGGAACGTGTTCGGCGCAACAGTCTATCCACATCGCGTCTACCATCGCACGGCGAGGGCGAGCTCCTGCTCGACCTCGGCCGTGGGGTACACCGTCGCCGCGAGGACGTCGCGGATGCAGCTGGCGAGCGCCGAGCGCTCGGCCGGCGCGGGCGTGAACGACACCGAGAGCGCCCGGCCGGCGGCGCCGATCCGCACGACCGCCCGGGTGCCTTCCGGCAGACGCTCGTCGTGCAGGGTCGCGCACCGGGTCAGCTCGGCGTCCCGTGCGTGGATCGCCGCGCCGTACGGATCGGTGCGCGGCGTCACCGCGACCGCCGCGGGGTGCCTGGGCTCGGTCGGCTGCGCGGTCCGGGCGGTCACCGCGTCCGGGCTCGACGGCGAGCGGAGCGCCTGGATGACGATCACCATCAGGAGGACCGCTGCGACCGCGGCGCCACTGATCGCGGCGATCGGCCGCCACCGCAGCGCGGCCTGGCGGTGCGGGCGCGATACGGCGTCAGCGCCGGTGACCTGCGAGCCGTGGATCCGGCCGTTGTCGATGCTGGTCTCGAACGCGAAGTAGTCCTCGGCATCCGGATCCGACGGGTTCTCGAGGATCACGGGCTTGCTCGGAGCGCCGCGGCTGACCACATCGGCGACCTGGCCATGGTGCCGGCGCAGCTCCTCGCTGAAGTCGCTGCGGACGAGCGCGCCGATCTCGGCCTGGCTCCACGGCCGGCCCAGAGCGTCGGTGACCGCGGTGGCGAGCTCGCGCACCGTTCCGTAGCGCTCCGCCGGATCGCGTGCGAGCGCGCGGGTCAGGACCTCGAGGATCGCCTCGGGCAGATCCGAGCGATGCCGGCGGAAGTCGGGCAACGGTTGCTCCATCACCGCCTGGAACGTCAGGTAGTCGGTCTTGCGCTGGAACACCCGGCGCATCGTGAGCATCTCGCCGATCACCACGCCGAGCGCGAAGATGTCGGCGCGGCGGTCGACCTCGACGCCGGTGAGCTGCTCGGGCGCCATGTAGGCGAACTTGCCCTTGATCGCCCCCGACTCGGTGTTGGTCGAGCCCTTGGCCTTCGCGACGCCGAAGTCGTGGACCTTGGCGACGCCGCTCTCGGTCAGGAACATGTTCGACGGCGTGACGTCGCGATGGACGATGCGCATCAGCTCGCCCGAGCGGTCGCGCAGCTCGTGCGCGTAGTGCAGGCCGTCGGCGACCTGTTCGACCACGCCGGCGACGAAGCCGAGCGGCAGCTGGCGGCCCTGGCGCGAGTACTTGTGGAGCAGCGCGAGGACGGTGATGCCCTCGAGGTACTCCATGACGATGTAGAGCTGGCGGTCGATCTCGTCGAGCTCGTAGACCTGGCAGATGTTCGCGTGCGACATGTTCGCCACGATCCGCGCCTCGCTGATCAGCATCGCGCGAAACCGGCTGTCGCTCGCGAGGTGCGGCAGGATCCGCTTGATCACGAACAGCTTCTCGAACCCGGCGGCGCCTCCCAGGCGCGTCAGGAAGATCTCGCCCATGCCGCCGGCGGCGATCCGAGCCAGGAGCTCGTACCGGCCGAGGCGCGCGCCGGGGCCAGCTGGGCCGCCGGGACCGTGAGCGATGCTGGTCGGCTCGCTCAGAAGCTTGCTCCGTACGTCACGAGCCCGCCGCCGGCCGTGGCGGCGAGCGACACCGCCGGCGGGGCCTCACCGGAGCCCCAGCGCGTCCACCAGATCGCCACCACCGCGGAGGTCACGCCGACCGCGATCGCGCTCCCGAACAGGACGTTGGTGCGCAGCTGCTTGGACCGGCCCTCCGTGAACGCCGCGTGCGTCGGGTTCGCGACGTACGCGTCGTGCGCCTTGCGGGTGTCGAGCCCCGACCAGATCCCGACGCCGGCGAGCCCGACCGCCACGGCTCCCCCGGTCAGCGCGACGAGCGGGCGCAGGCCCCGCGGCTCGGCGGGCTCGGGCTTCGGCGCCGCCGCGGGCTGGACCGCGGGCTGGACGGGGGACGCGACGGGCGACGGCGGCGGCGCCTCGAGCTCGATCTGGCTGTCGGCGCCGGCCACCGCGGCGATCTCGCGCGTGGCGGTGCGGCCATCGTCGAACGTGGCCTCGACGGTGTGGCGTCCGGCCTGGAGGTAGAGGACGCGGCTCTCCGCCGGGGGCAGCGACATCGCGCGCCCGCTGATCGCGAGCGAGCACTTCGCGCGGCACGACACGGTGACGCGGCCGAGCTTGGGGCGGGCCTCGGCGATGACCTCGCCGGCGAGCTTGGTCGACGCGGCGTCGGACGCGTACTGCACGAGCAGGACCTCGGCGAGCGTCGCGGCGCGCGCGAGCTGACCGGCGAGCTTGCGGGCGCGGACGGCGCTGCGCAGCGCCTCCTTCGACGGCGCGTTCGAGAACGCCAGCTCGAAGCTCTGCGCGGCGTGGTCGTAGTCACCCTCGAGCTGCGCGGTCTGGCCATCGGCGAACGCGCGCGCGGCCGCGGACACATCGGCGTGCGCCGCGGACCCGAGCGGGCAGGTCAGGCCGATCATCAGGATCGAGGCGGCGACCAGCGCGCGCCGGACGCGAGTGATGCGGGGGATCAGGAGGGTCGTGGTCATGGTCCACACTGCGTGTAGGTGCCGGACATCGTCTGGGTCTTGACGTCGTAGGTCAGCCCCGACGATGCGTAGATCGGTTTGGGGCCGGTCGCGTCGATGCACCAGACCTCGATCAGGCCGCTCGACTTGTTGCCCTGGCGGTCCCACTCCAGCCGCCCGAACGTGCCGATCTCGGTGACCGGCTTACCGTCCAGCAGCGCCGCCATGTTGGTGTACAGCGACCGGCTGTGGTCGCTGACGGTGAAGCACGGTGCCTGGATTCCGGAGGCGTCGTAGTTGCACGTGGCCGTGTTGGTCGCCAGGCTGGGCATGCCGCCGATGATCGAGGCGCCCTTGAAGTCGCGCTTGCCCACGAGCGAGAGCGCGATCGTGTAGACCGCGTCGTACGCGGGGCCCATCCCCGATTGCGTCGCCGGCTGCGGGTTGCCGGCGGCGTCCTTGAAGCGCTGGCCGTACGCGATCTGGAACGCGCTGAACACCGGCTGGCTCTCCACCGGCGGCGCGACGCCGGTGCCGCTCCACCGCAGCCGGAGATCGTCGCCGGCGGCCGCCACCGAGGTGAGCAGGTCGGGGACCTTGGTCGAGTCGATCGCGATGTAGTACGGCTTGGGCACGGTCGGCATGGTCGACTGCCACGCGGCCTCGAGCGGGTTGACGAAGTACGTGATCGCCTCGGCCGTGCCGATGATGACGATGATGTCGGGCTTGAAGGCGAGATAGCTCTGGACCGCCGCGCTGTTGTTGGTGGACGCCAGGTCGTAGCCGTCCTCGCGCGCCTTGCCGGTGTTGATCGCGCTGGCGAGCGTCATGCCATTGAGCGTCAGCGAGGTCAGACCATCCCGCGTGCCCTCGCTGAGCGCGTCGTTGCGGTACCAGACGCCGAGCTTGATCGTCGCCTTCGCGCG
Organism: Kofleriaceae bacterium; assembly: GCA_036403075.1. Classification (GTDB taxonomy): domain Bacteria; phylum Myxococcota_A; class Polyangia; order Haliangiales; family Haliangiaceae; genus JABFXX01. Next base: position 34,207 of record DASWRS010000593.1, on the reverse strand, counting down.
CGCCGTCTTGAGCTGGGCCTCGACCGCGTTGATCCGCGCCTTGAGCAGCGGCACGCGCTGGATGTCGCTCGGGACCATCATGAAGCTGAGGCCGTTGTCCGGGATCGTGGCGATCGCCGCCGCGACCGCCGCCGGCGTGAGCAGCGCCGTCCCGGCCTGTGCGGCGCTCGGCACGCCCATCGCCTGGTTGCCGATCGTGAGATCGAGCATGTGCTGGCTGAGGTTCGGACCGACGATCGCCGGGACGTGCAGCTCGCTGATCAGGTGGGTGGTGACGCGGGAGAAGTTTGCGACCTCGTCGCACGACACCATCACGAGCTTGCGGGCGTCGCCCGGCGTGGCGCTCTGCAGGATCCCGCCGGAGGCGTTCGAGGAGTTGATGTCCTGGACCGCCATGATCGCGGCCTGCTGGCGCGGGATGTTGGTCGCCGCCTGGGCGCCGGTCGTCGACAGCAGCGAGGCGATCAGCCCTGCGTTGTCGTCCCGGTAGTCGCCGGTGACGATGGTGCAATCCGGGCTCGTGATCTGCACGCAGTGCGGCGCGGCGTCGTGGATGCACACCGCGGGCACGGTCGTGCCGCCGGCCGACATCTGATCGGTGCACTCTGCGTTGGTCGTGCAGCCAGGCATCGACTTGGCCTCGAGCTCGTGATCGAACACGACACAACCGCCGGCCCCCACGAGGCCGAGCAGGACGCTGAACCGGAGGCTGATCCAGACCGGGAGGGAGTGCTTCACGACGCCGACCTCACTTGTAGACATACGGATTGGTCTCCATCGGAGGACCCTCGGGCTTGGGCTGCGGCCTGGCGGGCACGATCTCGACCCGCGGCTCCGGGCCGGGACCGGACTTGGCGGCAGCCACCGGGGCCGGTGAGGCCTTGGCTGCCGAGCTGCTCGCCGCGCGGCCAGGCGCCGTTCGGGGCGTCGGGCCGGGACGCGACGGTGACGAGACCGGGTGGATCGGAGGGGCGACCGATTCCGATGCAGCAGCAGGAAGCGGCACGGTGGCCGGCGGCCCGGGCGCCGCTACGGGGTCCACCGCCGCGACGGCGTCATGTACGCCGAGGACGATGATCTCGAGCTCTCGCTCCGGGCCGCGCGCGACCCCGGGTCCCGCACCCGGCACGACGGGGGCCGACTGGCCCCAGAGCGTCCACTGCCAGGCGAGCATGGCGACGAGCGCGATGCCGCAGCTGCCGAGCAGCACGCGATGCCGCGAGATCGCCGCCAGTACCTTGCCGCCCGCCGGCGCCACGGCGGGCCGCTCCGACGAGACCGGCGAGCCGAGATCGTCCTCTTCGAGGATCCTGTTGGGCGTCATGACGACTTCCCCGGTCAGTAGAAATACGTTGTATGGCTATACGCGATCAGCCGCTCGCTGCCATATCATAAACGAGCCGGACAAGGGAACAAGTCCACGTATCGCGCCCGGCGCGTGTGTCGGCGGGAGTCAGGCTTGCAGCGATCTCGGGTGCGTTGCATTTCTGAGACGGAGAGTCCCGGATCTGGAGCTGAAGCAGCGTTCAGCTGACCGCAGTTTCGCGTGACCGACTTCGCCGGTAGCCAGCGCTCGACACCATCGGCTGTGCCGCCTGCTGCTCGTCACGTGCGATGCATTGCACATCCGCGAGTGCAGCACCGGCCACGGGGGAGACCTGTGCATCGGGACTCCGCAGCTTTTTGCTACACAGGCGGCCGTCTACCGCCAGGGCGCGCCACGTGCCGAGGTCCAGGCGAGCCCGGTGATCTCGAGCCACGCGCTGCGGCCGTCCAGTCGGCGCCCGGCCTCCGGACGGCGAGTCCGCGCCCGAGCGGATCGATCACGTTCTCCGGGTCGCAGCGCTCATCGCGCGTCGTCCGCGCCAGGCGCGATCTCCTTCATCTGATCGACAAAGCTCTGCCAGTCGTCATCGCCAATCTGCCCGCTTGCCAGCGCGACGTTGCGGTGGTCGATGAAGATGTAGAACGGCGTGGCTCGCCGGGGGTTGAGCCGTTCGCGCGCGGCGGGCTCCAGGATCAGCGTGTGAACACCGGTCGCCGATCACCGTCACGCGCAGCTCGTAGCGCTTCGGCACATGCTGCTGAAAGAAGCAGGGTAGCGCCAGATCCGGGGAGAGGAAGCTGAAGCTCGCCTTCTTGCGCATCCAGACGGCGCCAATGTCACAGACGGACAGCTATCCTTTGAGTATGGGCGTGACGCTTACGACATTGCAGTGTCGAGCGCCAAAGTGGTCCTGAATGGCGTTGAGGAATGAGGTGGCGGCGTGTCTTGCGCGAACGGATGATCTGGTTGGCGAGTGAGAACACAAGAGCGTAAGAAAAAGACAAAGGTGAGTCACGAGGTCGACAAGGACGGGTCACACGCTTGCTCGGCGGAGGTTGGGGACTCCACGCCTTCTCGTTCCTCGAACGAGTGTCTTTTCCGCACAAGGCGGACATGCTCACCATCACCTCGGCGCCATGGCCAGGACAAACCAGCGGCGCTTCACCGGCGCCAGTGGTGGAACGGCCGCGGGAGCTCGCCTGCGCCGATGTGGGAAGGACCCGACGTCCGTTGCGAGCGCCGCGTGGCCGCGTCTCGTGGCCGCGTCTCGTGGCCGCGTCTCGTGTCACATGCCGGGGATCTGCATCAGCTCGATGATCTCGATCGAGCCGTCGGGCAGCATGAAGTGCGGGTGCTCCTTCATCGTGGCGGCGAGCGCCTCCTTCGACTCGGCCTGCATGATCGAGTAGCCGCCGAGGTCGTTCGCCACGGCAGAGACCGCGCCACCCTTGACCACGCGCACCGACTTGCCAAGCGGGCCGCCCATGTCGACGATCGACGACGCGGCGTTCGTGCTCCAGCTCATCCACGCCGCCATGCCCGCCTTCTGCTGCTCGGGCGTCGCGTTCTTCATCTGCTGAAACGCTTCGTTCGGGGCCCTGTAGAGCACGAGGAATTTCTTCATGCCCCGAGGTTGGTGCGAAGGGACCGTCGAAACAACCGGGAGTGGCGACCGACTCCCCCGGCCCGGCGCCGATCTCCGGGTGCTGAATTGTGCCGGAGTTCTCCAACCGCACGCGACCTGGCTATGCGAAGTGCGTCATCCGTGGTGGAAACCCCATCGTTCGGGGGCGTGTCATGTCGTATCGCACGCTGATCGTCGCCGAACCCGCTGTGACACGAGGCGCCGGCAACGCGTGCGTCGCCGGCGGCCGGGCTTTAGCCTCGGGCCTTGGGCTTGTTCAGGGCCACAGCGTCGCGAACCAGGGTCTTCAACGCCTTCTCGTCGATCTTCTCGCCTTCGTGGAAGTCGATGGCACGCCGCGTGTTCCCTTCCAGACTGGAGTTGAACAGGCCCGACGGATCCTTCAGCGCCGCCCCCTTGGCGAACGTCATCTTCACGACGGTCTTGTAGGTCTCGCCGGTGCAGATGATTCCGTCGTGCGACCACACCGGAACCCCTCTCCACTTCCACTCCTCGACGACCTGGGGGTCGGCTTCCTTGATCAGGGCACGGAGCCGGCCGAGCATCTTGCCCCGCCAGTCGCCGAGTTCCTGGATCCTCGCGTCGATCAGCCGAGAAGCAGACTGGGTGTCCTGGGGCTCGGCCTTCTTCATGGCTCGATACCGAACTGCGCGGCGTATTCGTCCTTGAGACGCTGCCAGCCGCCGAACTTCATCGCATCACCGGCGACGATGCGTCCGATCGGCTCGCCCGCGAGGAACCCATCGAGCACATCGAAGCAGATGTGCCAGCCCGCGGCGCCCCACGAGACGAAGCGACGATCGATGTTGTGCCAGAGTGTGAGGCGCGTGCCGCTGTCGAGCGGCTCGAGCTCCCAGCGGAGGTCGTGGCCGCCCCAGCTGTACTCGAGCAGACGCGGCGCCTCGGCGCGCTTCACGCTGGACTCGGACACGTCCGGCTTCGGGGTCCCGACGGTCGAGAGCTTCACCGGCCCCACAGCTGCCAGGCTGCGATCGGCGTCGAACGGCGCCCATTCGGACAGCTGTGCCGGGTCGGTCAGCGCCTGCCAGACCTTCGCCGGCGAATGACGGAGCTCGCGGACGAGGATGAGCGTCCAGCTGTCTCCATTCTTCTGGACCTCGGCTCCGGCCGCAGGCCCGGGCGCGTACTTCTGACGGTTGCTCATCGCTTGTTTCCTTTCCTGGGTTTCGCTGGTTTCGGTTCGATCCGATCGAGGTGGCGTTCCAGTGCATCGACGTGCGCCGTCCAGAAGCGCCGGAACGGAGCCAGCCAGGCGTCGACCTCCATGAGCGGCTCGGGCCGGAGCCGATAGACGCGCCGCTGGGCTTCGACGCGCGCCTCGACGAAGCCGGCCTCGCGCAGGATGCGGAGGTGCTTGGACGCGGAGGTCTGGGGCATCCGCAGCCGGCGTTCGATCTCGCCGACGGATCGCTCCGACGACGCCAGCAGGCTGAGGATGGCCCGGCGGTTCGGCTCGGCGATGATCGCGAACGACGATTCCATGTGGCGTATATACCCCGATGTTCATATTCCCGTCAAGTCACGTTCCGCGCCCGCGGCGGCGTGCGCCGAGGCCGTGCCGGGGCCTGTGAACGACGCGACGACAGCCGCGTAATCGGCTGTCATTGACCAGCGTGACCCAGCGTGACCCCGCGAGCCGGACGCGACGAACCGTGCGAAGGGACACCCGAGCTCGGCGCATCAAAACGCTGCTGACAGCGGTACGGGCTCGGTGCATCGAAACGCATCACGACAGCACCACTCCCGGCCACACGACTCGCAGTGTTGACAACTCCTCGTCGGGAGTGCTCGACGCGCGCGCCATGCACACCGGGAGCACCGCCACTCGAGTCAATGCCTCCCGGCGGCATGCCGGGGTATCACTGGGGTATCGCTGCTTGACGGTCGGGACTTATCGTACGAATGTGAGCCCGAACCCTCCGAGGTCGGGTGGATACGACAGCTGAGCGAGCTGGAATTCGATTCCAGGCGACGAATGCGAACCTCGGACTCCGATCACGAGCGAGCCAGGCCCCATCACTCGCAGACAACTGCGAATGACGACTGCACTCTGGTAGCGGATCGCCCCGCTGCCCGCAAACAAGTCTTGTCAAGAATTGCAACCAACACAGAAAGAAATCCAGAGGACATGACAAAATTCAGTCACATCATCCTATTGAGCTCATATGTCGCCGTGGCGTGCAGCGGTATCGCCACCAGCGCCGGCTGCGCCCAGCACAGCGATGCCAGCGGCGCGGTCGCGCTCGAAGTCCGGTTCCAGGACAGCGACGAGGCGGCGCCGCGGACCTCGGACCTGCGGATCGCCATGGCTGCGTTCGGCCCGACGACGCACGACCAGGTGGCCAGGGTCGTGGTCGATATCTCCGTTGCCGCGAGCGGCCAGCCGTTCTACACGAACCTCGAGTTCACCAAGCTGGCGGCCGACGTCTGGCGAGCAGACGTCCCGCTCCTGCCCCGTAACCAGCAACTGCGCTTCGCCGCCCGCGCGCTGAACACCGCCGGGGCCGTCGCGTTCTCCGGCGATACCCTGGCGACACTGACCGTGGACAACCAGGACGTCCAGATCCCGCTCGCCCCGGTGCAGGACCACCAGACGTTCCAGATGCCACGGTTGTTCCGGATCGTCTATCCGACGGAAATGTTCTCCGGACAGGAGCAGCAGGTGATCTTCACCATCCAGAGCAATGCCGGCGCGGCGATCGGCATCCAGATCACACCAGCGGGGAGCACCACGCCATCGACCGCGTTCTCGCCCGCCACCGGGACCGTGACCCTCACCAACACGGTCGCGGACTTCATGGCCGTGTACACGCCGCCCAGCGTCACCAGTGACACCAACTTCGACTACCAGGTGACCATCACCGCGGCGGGGGCGCAGACCGCGGTGGCGATCACCACCAACTTCCGGACGGTGGTCAAGCCGCGCTCCGCAGGCACCGACATCGTGCTCGGCACCCGGAATCACGTGCTGTTCAACCCGGTCATCGTCAGCCTGACCGCGAACGGCAGCAACGTCCCGGGAACGGTGGAGCTGATGGCCGCGGTGAGCGACGACAGCGCTCCAGACAAGCTCACGTACCAGTGGAGCTTTGCGCCCAGCACCGGCACACCCGCGGCCACGTTCGCCACGAGCGGCGCCGGCAATCCCGGCCTGTTCCAGGGCTACACGGTCGCGCACCAGGGCACGATCACGCTGGCGGTGACCGACGAGAACAACGGCACCACGACCCTGAACTACCAGCTCACGCCCAACCAGTTCGCCGGCGCGATCGATCACGCCTCGGTCGACGGCCTGAAGAACGTCGCGGCCGGCAACAACCACACCTGTGTGCTCACCGGCCAGGGCCGGGTTCGCTGCTGGGGCGACAACCAGTTTGGCCAGCTCGGCTATGGTAATTCGATCCCCGTCGGCGATGCGTCGACCCGGCTGCCGTTCACCGCCGGCGACGTCCCCCTGCCCCCGGGCGATCCGGTGCAGCAGCTGGTGGCCGGCAATAACCACACCTGCGCACTCCTGCAGTCGGGCCTGGTCTACTGCTGGGGCCGCAACAACTTCGGCGAGCTCGGCTACAACCGCACGGATAATCTCGGCGACGGCGAGGCCGTGACCTCGTTTGGCTACGTGACACTGGGCGACCTCGCCATCAGGATCGCCGCCGGTGGCGACCACAGCTGCGCCATCCTGCAGAGCGGCGCGGTGCGCTGCTGGGGACGCAACGATTTCGGCCAGCTCGGCCGTGGCAACACGGCGAACGTCGGCGACAACGAGACGGTGTTCAGCGCGGGCAACGTGGATCTGGGCGCGGGCGTGATCGTGAAGGACCTCGCGCTTGGCGATTCGCACACGTGCGCGCTGCTCACCACGGGCACCGTGCGCTGCTGGGGTCGCAACGACCTCGGCCAGCTCGGCTATGGCAACACCGCGAACCTCGGTGACAACGAGGCGATCAACAACCTCCAGAACGTGTCGCTGACCGGCACGGTGCGCAAGATCGTGGCCGGCGACAATCACACCTGCGCGCTCACCGATGTCGGGACCCTGCGCTGCTGGGGTCTGGCCAACAGCGGCCAGCTCGGCCAGAGCCTGCCGAGTGGCGACGTGACTGCCTGGGGCAATCAAGCGAACGAGCTCCCCAGCAACCTGCCCGGCGACATCAACGTCGGCTCCCAGGTCACCGACGTGATCGCCGGCCACAACCATACCTGCGCGCTGTCGAGCGACGGCCAGCTCCGGTGCTGGGGCCTGGGTAGCAGCGGCCAGCTCGGCATGGGCAACCTCGCCAACCTGTTCGCTCCGCCGTCGGCCGGGATCAACCTCGACGGGGTCTCGGCCTACCGGGTCGCGGGTGGCGCGTCGCACACCTGTGCCCTGCGCAGCAACGGCACCGCGCGGTGCTGGGGCGGAAATGCCGTGGGGCAGCTGGGCCGCGGTACCACGACGAACAGCGCGAGCGCCTCGGGCAACATCGATATCCAGATCTTCGCGCCGTGAGCTCGAGCTCGCCCGCGCCGATCGGAGTCGTGGGGGGCAGGACCGTACGAGGCTGGTTGCCCTACAGCGCGGCCTCGATCGCCTCGACCATGCCGCGCAGCACCGCGAGCCGGGCGTGGTGCTTGTTGTCGGCGCCGATCAGCGTCCACGGCGCGGCCTCGGTGCTCGTGCGATCGATCATCTCGCACACCGCGTCGTGGTAGGCGTCCCACTTGTCGCGGTTGCGCCAGTCCTCGTCGGTGATCTTGTGCTGCTTGTACGGCACCTGCTTGCGCTCCTCGAACCGCCGCAGCTGCTCGTCCTTGCTGATCTGGAGCCAGAACTTCACCACGGTGACGTCGTTGTCGATCAGCTGCTCCTCGAAGTCGTTGATCTCGCTGTACGCGCGCGCCCAGTCGGAGACACTGCAGAACCTCTCGACGCGCTCGACCAGCACGCGCCCGTACCACGACCGATCGAAGATCGCGATCCGGCCGCGCTGCGGCACCTGATTCCAGAACCGCCACAGGTACGGGCGCGCCTTCTCCTCGTCGGACGGCGCCGCGATCGGGATGACCTCGTACTTGCGGGCGTCGAGCGCCTGGGTGACGCGCCGGATCGCGCCGCCCTTGCCGCCGGCGTCCGCGCCCTCGAATACCGCGACCACCGAGCGCTTGTCGAACCGCTTGTGGCGAGTCGCCATGTTGAGCCGGCCCTGCAGCCGCGCGAGCTCGTCGTGGTACTCGTCCTTGGTGATCGGGTGATCGAGCTCGAGCGCGTCGAGCACGGTCTTGCCGTCGAGCGGCACGAACGCGCGAGGCGCGTCGTCGGCCGGCGCCGCCGGGTGCGCGGTCCCGGCTTCCGGCCTGGCGTCGAGCCGCGCCCGCAGCGCCGCCAGGATCGAGGTGCCGATCGTCAGGTTGCGGTAGCGCTCGTCGGTGCCCTCGACGATCAGCCACGGCGCGGCGGCCGTGCTCGTGCCGCGCAGCAGGTGTTGCGCGGTCGACTGGAACTTCTTGTACATCGCGAGGTGCTTCCAGTCGGTCGGCCCGACCCGCCACGCGGTGCGCGCATCCTTCTCGAGCTTCTTGAACCGCTTGCGCTGCTGCGCCTTGGTCAGGTGCAGCCAGAACTTCAGCACCAGCGTGCCCTCGTCGATCAGCATCTTCTCGAACCGCAGGATGTCGTCGATCTCCTGGTCGAGCTCGGCGGCGGTGGTCTCGCGGTACACGCGGCGCAGCAGCGGCGCCGTGTACCAGGAGCCGACGAACACCGCGAGCGCGCCCTTCTTCGGCAGCGCGCGCCAGAACTGCCACATCGGCGGCCGGCCCTCGAGGCCCTCCTTCACCGGCCGGATCGCGTTGGTCTGCAGGTGGCGCGGATCCATCCACTCGTTCAGGGTGTTGAGCGTGTCGCCCTTGCCGGCGCCATCGACGCCGGCGATCAGGATCACCGCGCTGAACGCCCGGCTCTTGACCAGCTCGTACTGCGCCGCCAGGAGCTGGCTACGCAGCTCCGGCACCTCGGCCTCGTAGCGCTGCTTGTCGATCTCGTGCCCGAGCTCTGCGGATTCGAACATGGTTTGCAAGGGTAGCTCAGCGCGGCGCGAACTGCGTGCGAACCGCCGACCCGATCGCCTCGGAGCTCGCGCAGGCAGGGCTCCGGCGCGGCCGCCCGGCACGCTGACCGCGCGAAGTGGCGCGGATCAGATCGGGCCGTTGTGCGTCTGCTGCACGCAGTACACCGAGATCAGCGGCTCGAGGTCAGGCGGCATGGCTACGGCGCGGGTGGCGGCGCCGCGGCGGGTGCCGGCGCAGCGCTCCATTTCAGGGCGATCGCATACGAGTACGCCCGCCCGCCCTTGGGCGCGTAGATCGCATCGGCGCCGTCTCGGCACGCGCGCTCCTGGACGATGTCGAGCACGTCCCGCATCGACTCCGGCGAGTGCAGGTTGAAGGTCTCGAGCTCGATGTACGGACGCTGCGGCAGGATCTTGAGTGTCTCGAGCGCGCAGTCGGGTGGCTTCGCAGGAAATCGCTGCGGCGCGGCGGGTGCGCACGCGACCGCCGCGGCGGCGAGCACGGACGTCAGGACCGGGCCTCGCCTCCAGCTCCGGCGGAGCCGGCCGGCAGCGCCGGCAGAGATCGTCGCCGGACCGCCCGCAGCGCGCTCGACGAGATCCGGGAGGCGGCCACCGGCCTCGGCCGTGTTCGCGATGTTGCCCACCAGACGATGATACCAGGCCTCCCCGCCGCGGCAGCGCTGAATCGCTGGAGCATTCCCGGCGAGCTCGAGCGCGAAATCGCCGGGTCGCGTGTCACAGCGCGGCGGCTGCCGACTCTATCCATTCATCCAGGACGCGAGGACCGGCGAACCGGTGGGGCCGACGTGCGCCCACCCGGGCGCTCGGTCCGCGCGCCATGACCTCACAACGTGTGCGACAGGAGCTTGCGATGAACAAGACGTGGATCAAGGCAGGGATTGCGGCGGCGGTGCTGTTGAGCGGCGCCGCTGCCTACGCGGGATACAAGGCCAGCATCGGCGCGCCGTCGATCAGCCCGACGTTCGCCGTCGGCATCATGGGCGCGGCGCGCGCCACGGCCGACACCAACTCGTACGCCGGGTGCTCGGTGCTCAACTCGGGGACCAGCTCGCTCGGGTTCTGCACGATCGCCGACGCCACGGGCGCGACCAAGACGTGCAGCTTCAGCAGCGCCGCGATGGTGCAGGCGGTGGCGTCGATCACCCCGAACTCGGCGATCCGGCTATTCTTCGATGCCAGCGGCAACTGCACGCAGCTCTACATCGACACCTACTCGTTCTACCTGCCGGCGACGCCATGACCCCGACGCAGAAGATGCAGAAGATGCAGACGCTGACGCGCGCGGGGATGCTGGTGGTGTTCGGCGTGGGCTGCGCCGCGCTCGGGGCCCACTGGGGGGGCGCGCCCGCCCCGGCAGCGCAGGTCGCACCGGGCTCGGCGACGCGGCTCACCGCCGAGGATCGCGCCGAGTTGCGCCGGGCGCTGGCCGAGGACGTGCGGCTCGCGGTAGCGACGGTGCTGCCGCCGTTGGCCGTGCCGGCGAGGGCCGAGCCCGCGGCCGCCGTGGCGCCGGCCGCGCCCGCCGAGGCCGCGGTGCGCCCGGATCCCAGCCCCGCGCACGAGGCCGCGCATCAGGTCATCGACGATGCGATCGCCCACGGCGCGTGGCGACCCGACGACGCCGAGGCGCTGCGCGCGACGATCCCCGAGCTCAGCCCACCCGAGGCCGCGCAGGTGCTCGCCGACCTGTCGCGCGCGATCAACACCGGCAAGGTCCAGGTCGCGATGCACGATCGTCCGATCCTCTGACGGGTTCGCGACGGTTCGCCCGAGCCCCGGTGGCGCCGCTACCAGACCCGGCAGCGCTCGGCGTCCGGGCGCACCATCCGGGCGCCGGCGGGGCACGAGAACGCGGCGGCGAACTCGGGCATGTTCATCAGCGGTCCGTCGACCCGGAACCGCGGCGGGCCGTGGTGATCGGTGCGCAGGTCGGCCTCGGCGGCCTCGGGGGTCTGGGCGGTGCACCACTTCTGCGCGTGGGCGAAGAAGAACCGCTGGGCCGGTGTCACGCCGTCGCGGCCGGGTTGCGCGAGCCGGGCGCCGAGCTCGCGCGCGAGCGCCGCGTAGGCAAAGCCGAGGCCGGACAGGTCGGCGACGTTCTCGTCGACGGTGTCCGCGCCGTCGGCATGCGAGGTCCCGAACACCACGAAGCGGTCGGCCTGCTCGACGACGCACGTGCGCCGCGCGGCGTGCGCCGAGACGTCGGCCGGGCTCCACGGGTCGTAGAGCTCGCCGTTGGCGTCCCACTCGTGGGCCTCGATCATGTGGACCAGCTCGTGGCCGACCAGCGTGCCGAACGTGGCGTACTGGACCTCGAGCGGCGCGGCGGGATCGAACGCCGGCGGCGAGAGCCCCGCCGCGGTCACGATGATCGAGTTCGAGAACACGTCCGGGAAGCCGTTCGGGATCGTCAGCCGCGCGGCGGCGATGCCAGGCGCGGCGTTGGGATACACCATCGCCTCCCAGTCGGCGCGGCGCCAGGCGGCGCGGGCGCGCTGCCAGATCCGGGCTTGCTCGAACGTGCGCGCGGCGATCACGTTGTCGAGGTAGGCATCGGCGCGGAGCGAAAACTCGCCGGTCGCCGGCCAGACGTCGGGATAGCCGATCTTGAGCTCGAGCTTGCGGATGCGATCGGCGGTCGCCGCGCGCGCCGCGGGAGACAGCCAGTGAGCGGCGTCGAGCTGATCGGCGATCGATGCGCGCAGCCCCGCGGCCACGCGCGTCGCGCTCGCCCGGCTCCGTGGGCCGATCGCGCGGGCGAACTGGCGCGACAGCTCGACGCCCATCGCCTTGACGGTCGCGAGCTGGCACTCGTCGGCCCGGCCGGGCGGCTGCTCGCCGGGCAGCGCGCGCGACCGGAACCGTGCGTCGGCCAGCCGGGCCGGCAGCGCATCGCCGAGGCTGTCGAGCAGGCGCCACCGCAGCGCGGCGCGGAGCTCGCCGATCGGTCGCTGGACAAGCACCTGATCGAGCACCTGCAGGTAGCGCGGCCAGGTCGCGTTGAGCGTCGCGCCGGCGGGATGGCCGACCAGCGCGAGGTAACCTGCCCAGTCGACGTGCGGAGCCAGCGCCCGCAGCGCCTCGGGAGCCATGACGTGCTCGGTGAGCGCCGGATCGGTGGCCTGCTCCGCCGACGGCGATGCCGCGGCGAGCGTGGCCTCGACCTCGAGCACGCGCCGGGCGTCGCGGTCCGCGCGGTCGGCGGCCACGCCGGTCAGCTCGAACACCCGCGCGATCAACGCGCGGTACGCATCGCGCCGCGCCACGGCGCGCGCCGCCGGGTCGGCGTAGGTATCCCGGCGCAGGCCGAGCTCGCCGCCTGCGATCTCGGCGCGGTAGCGCGCGGGGTTCGCGGGGTCGCGCGCCGGGCCGTAACGAAGCCACGCGTTCACGCCGGCGGCCTGAAGCTCTCGCAGGACGGCCTGGAGCTGCGCCGACGTCGTCACGCCGTCGATCCGCGCCAGCCAGCGCCGCAGCGTCGGCTCGTCCACGCGATCCCGCGCGTCACCGGCGGCCAGGCACGACGCGTAGAACGTGCGCAGCCGCTGCAGCTCGGGATCGCCCGCGGGCTCGCCGCCGACGAGCAGCTGCTCGATGGTGTGCTGGGCTCGGGCCACGAGCGCATCGCCGGCGAGGAACGCGGTCGTGCGCCCCGCCGGCAGGGGCGTGCGCGTCCAGCCGCCGCACACGTGCTGGTAGAAGTCGTCACACGGGTCGACCGATGGATCGAACGTCGAGCGATCGAGCGTCCAGGCCGGCGCGCCGCGAGCCGCGGCCGCCTGCGCCGGGCTGGACCGCGGAGACGTCGCGACCGGCGGTGACGCACAGCCCGGACCGGCGAGGCCCAGCCCCGCGACCAGCGCGCACGAACGTCGAGCCCGCGCCGCCACGCGAGCCAGCCATGGGAACCACATGTCCGCTGTCTAACACCGCGGGCGGTCGAACGTGTCCCGAAAACGGCGGCCGATTCGCGCCCATCCGGGAGGCACCTGCCTACCAGGCGAGCGCGACGCGAGCACGCGGGGAGCGTCCGACGCGCTCTCGGGTATTGACGCCGTCGGTGTCCGATGCTCGGCCGCGCGTCCACGCCCGGACACAGGTGCGCCGGAGCGAGCGTCAGGTGACCGGTTTGACGCCGCCCCGCCGCTTCAGGCCGAAGCCCACCCGATACACGTCGGGTATGTTGTAGCGGCCGTCCGAGCGGACCTCGAGCACACCAACCTCGACGAGATCTTCGAGTAAGCCTGGCTGGCCCCGCATCGCGTTCTTGTTGCGATCTCCGCTGGGCAGCCCGTCGACGCGATCCATCACGCTGTTGGCGGTCCATCGGGTAACCAGGTCTCTTCGGCTGCAGGGTACGTTGAGACCCTCCAGCGCCTCCATCGCCGGCTTGGTCCAGGGAAAGTCCTCTCCAAGCTCGATCACCCGGATCTCGGATGCGCGCCGAACACCGCTGTGAATACTGCGCCAGTCGAGCGCGAGCTCCGAATCCTGGTTGGTCTCGTCTGCAGCCGTTCGGAGCGCCGCCAGAAAGCTTCGTGGCGTGGCGATCGAGCTCGCATCGCCGAGATGGGTGGGAATCCAGGTGAACGGCAGGCCACGCCGCTCATTCGTTCCCATGGCTCTTCCTGCAATCTCTGCGAACACATCGCGTTGCACCTGCTCGTTCGTCCGCAATGCGTCGGGCATCCGAAATAGCCCGCTCTCATCCTTCTTCCAGCCGCTGTACAGCCGACGAAATACCGCCGCACCTTGAGAGGCATTACCCATGTACTGCCAGAGTAGCCCGTACAGCTCGAGGCGAGGCCAGGTGAGCTCGATGCGTGATCCAATTAACTTCGAGGAGTCAACGAACGCCAGGACTTCTGGATCCTGGATCATGTCTGGCCGGACAAATACCTTGGCCCGGATCGACTTGGTGGAGCGAAGCTCGAGGACGAGTTGGAGTAGGCCCTTGAGCAATGCACGGCGTTCGGTCCACTCGTCGGCGGTCCGGTCGAGCGCGTCGAACAACAGGAGGTGGCGTGTAGCGATCTCGTCCGCTTCATCGTCGAAGCTGCGGATGAGCTTCGCGACTGCCTCGGGATGACTCGCAACCCAGTCGACGCGTTCCTGCCAGCTGTCCATGGAATGGATACCTGGGTCGAGATGGGCGAGCAGGACGGCGCGCCAGATCTGCCGAGGATCCGCGCCTGTACGACGAAGTTCGGCGAGCGTGTCCTTGTCTGGATCGGTATGCTCGGACCAGCCGGCACCGACGTGCAGCGTACCGCGGCCCATTGACGGAATCTGCAGCGTGGCACGCGCGGCATCGCTGAGCAACGCCTGCCACCAAAAGCTCTTGCCTGTGCCACGTGCACCGACCACCAGCATGTTGTCCGGATCGAGCGCCCGCACATGCGTTCGCGGTACATAGACGAACCGCGGCTCCGGTGCGCTGGTCTGAAATGGATCGGCCGGCACACTCGACAAGATTGCATTGCGCAGCGCAGAGCCATCCGTCATGTTGCGCTCGCAAGGGTATTGATATAGTCGAGTAGCTCGCCGAAGGCGCCGCGTAGCTGATCGGGGGTCACGGCTGGTGGATCTCGTGTCGGATCCCACCCTTGCAGCTCACGCCGCCAGTAGATCGGTACTGGGCTGTGGGGCGCGTCGCGATCTCCGACGTCGAAATTGAACGCATTGTCGTCCTTCGCATCGGCGGCATCGTAGAGATACTCTTCAAACAACATGCTGGCACTGTCTCGCAGACCTTCAAGGTATTGTTCTCGATTGGTCTCCGGCACCTGTCCGGCGACGACGCGAAGCCGGTCTCGAAACCTGCGCACCAGCTTTGGATCCTTGTTCCAGGTGGCGAACAAGTAGCGGTACGCCAGCCAGGTCTGCGGCGTATCAATCGCGAACAGGAGCGACGTCGCATCGAGCCGGGTGACTGCAACGGCTGCGAGATCGTGGATCCCGGCGCGACTGTCGAGCAGCACCCAATCGGGTTGTTCGGCTGCCTCGAGCTCGTCCAGCAGGCGAGTGAGCCGCACCCCGAGGTCGCCTTTACCGGGGGGCGCCGTGTAGATCCGGCCGAGCTTCGAGACGTAGCTCTCCGTTCCACTGGTTCCGCCTGCGGGAACGACCCGAATTTCTCCCGTGGTGCCGGTCGCGAGCGGGCTAGACGCTACCAGCTCCCGCAGCAGCGCTGCGTCGGCCTGATCGACATCGTCTTCAACGAACCAGTCCACGACACCGAACGATGGGAGGACCCCGGCAGGCAAAGAGAGGCTGTGATGCCGGGCGACTCGAGATCGAGATCGACGACGAGCACGCGGCTGCCCTGTTCGGCCAAATGGCGAGCGATCGCAACCAACGCAGTCGAACGCCCGACGCCTCCTTTGATCCCAAAGAACGCGATGCGATGCGCCTTGGCCTGCGCCCGCCGCAGCGGCGCACGTAACCAATCGGCGCCAATGACCCAGCGCTCGAGCAGCCGCACGCCCGGTGCAATCTGCCGCAGCTCGGGAGCACCAAAGATCGCATCGGGCGCGATGAGGCTCGCACGTTGCATGACGACCTCTGTCGCTCCCGGGCTGAACGCGCCCAGCAGGCCATGCAATTCGTCGCCGAGCTCGTCGGCCACGACAGCATCATTGCCCAGCGCGATGCGAATTCGGCCGAACAAATCTCGGACGATCACGACCTCGCGACCCAGATCGTCGAGATGCTCGACCACATAGTCGATCGTTCGGTGGAGCGCTTCGTCGAACCGAACTGGCGCTATCATTGTGCCTCCCGCGGCACTCTGCGTTCGGCTTCGTTCAGGATCTTCGAGATCACAAGTGCCGCCCACATCAACGTTCGAAAGCTTGAGACGAGAACTGTCCATCGGCGACATAGCGGTGATCGACAAGCCAATCATGGAACGGCTGAGGCACCGGCGTCGGCAGAAGGGCGGCGTACGCCGCACCTTGACGGCCCTGAAGCAGGGTCTGGAATTGCCCGAATAGCTTGTCGATGTGAAGCCGTAGCGCGCGGTTCGCGATCTGGCCATCCGCTCCAACTGGTACATGCCCGAGGCCGACGAGCACGGACTTCAACGCACACTCGGCCGACAGTCCTGCCAGATGAGCCGCGGTCTCTCGTGCTCCCTCCACCCATAGCGCAACCGCATCGGACATCAGGCGCTTGGCCGCGTGCGTATAGCTGTACTGAACCGACATGTCGGAGGCGAAAGTAACCTATGCATCCAGCGCGGCAAGATCTAGGACCAGGAATCGTCGCAGGCGCAGCTGGACCTCCCGGGGGGCCAGGACGTTGGTGCCGAACGGCGTCGACGAGAATCGTCGTCGCAAGTGATCGATTCGCACGGTATTTTCTGGCGCAGTAGTTGCCGAAAACGTTTACACCGGATTCGTGGAGCCGCGATCACTCGTCCGGCGGCTGGCCGCGGAACGGGTCGAGCTTGGTGAAGCGTTGCAGCTCGATCCGCCTGCCGTCGCGCGCCGACTGCAGGATCGCCTCCATGATCCGCATGTCCTGCACGCCCTCCTCGCCCGGCGTGTACGGCTGGCGGTCGCCGCGCACGCAGCCGGCGAAGTGATCGAGCTCGAGGGCGAACTGCTGCTTGTCCTGGATCATCGGCCGCTCGCGCAGCTCGTCCTTGCCGCGGACCTCCGAGAGCTCGATCTGCAGGCCTTCGTAGTCGAAGGCCGGGTCCATGCCGATCCAGCCGCCGCGGTCGGCGAGGCAGCGGTAGCGCCGCGCCATGTGGGTGCCGAAGCTGCACGAGAAGCTGCCGAGCGCGCCGCTCGGGAAGCCGAGCTGGAACACGACGTTCTCGTCGACCTCCTTGAACCGCGGATCGCCGGGCGTCGAATGCACCGCGCCCGACACCCACGCCGGCTCCTCGCCGAGCAGGAACCGGCAGGTGTTGAGACAGTAGATGCCGACGTCGAACAGCGCGCCGCCGCCGGCGGCCTTCTTGAGCCGCCACTGGTTCGGATCGCCGACGTTCTGGCCGTTGTGGCCCTCGATCAGCTTCACGGCGCCGAACCGCCGGTCACGCACGGCGCGCATCACGAACCGGTTGTGCGGCTCGTACTGGATGCGATACGCGATCATCAGCTTGCGATTGGCCCGCTTGCAGGCGTCGACCATCTGCTGGGCCTCGGCGGCGCTGGCCGCCATCGGCTTCTCGCACAGCACGTGCTTGCCGGCGCCGGCCGCGCGCATCGTGTATTCGGCGTGCAGGTGATTGGGCAACACGATGTACACCGCGTCGATCTCGGGATCGTCCTTGATCCGATCGAAGCCGGTGTAGTCGTAGATGTGCCGCGGATCGACGCCGGTGCGCGCCGCCACGGCCTCGGCCTTCTTGCGGTCGCCGCTGACCAGGCCGGCGAGGCGGGTGTGCCTGGACCGGGCAAACGCTGCCAGCAGCTGCTCCATCGTGAGATGGCCGATCCCCACGATCGCCACGCCGAGCCTCCTGCCCGGCGGATCGGGCGGTGGCTCGGGGGTCCGGGGTTTCTCGGATGGAGCCTCGAGCGGCGGGAGCTTGACCGGGTCGCCCGGCGCGACGGCGTGCGCTCGCCGGGGCAGCGCGGCCGATGCCAGGAGCCCGGTGCCCGCGTACGTCAGAAAACGGCGGCGGTCGAGCGTCATGATCGGCCTGATTGCAGCATCGACGCCACGGTCCCGCGCGGCTGCCACGGCCGGCGATGCCCGGCCGGCGCGCTGCTGCGGCAGTGCGACGGCGATACCGCGGCCGTTGGCGTCTCGTCACACGGCGCACGGCAGGCGCCGTGGCACACCGGCGGAACACCGGCACGAGGTGAGCTCGTACGCGCGGAAGCCACGCAGGCACGATGCGCTGTGGAAGGTGCTCGTAGTGCGGGTACGGGGGCGGCCGTCGATGGCGCCGGAATGGGCTCCCGGACCGCGAACGCTCCCGACCCGGCCGCCGGCCGGCGGCGATCTTACTTGAGCTCGACGATGATCGCGCTCGCCTTGCCCTTCACCAGCTCTTCCTCGTGAATGCGTCCGCGCGGGTTGAACTTGGTCAGTCCGTAGGAGTTGGGGTTCATGGTGGTCTTTCCATCGGGTGTGGTCGATGCGAGCACGCCGTCGGCGAGATGGACCACCACGACGTCGTTGGCGTGGAAGTGGCGCGGCGTCTTCTTGTGCGGCTGCCAGGTGTAGCGCCAGACGGTCACGCGCTCGTTGTCGAGGAGCTTCTCGATGCCAGGGCGGTCGAATGCGTCGGGCAGCCCCGTGGTGTTGGGCTGCCGGCCGACCGGCGGCGCGAGCAGATCAATGATGATCGAG
This sequence comes from Kofleriaceae bacterium, assembly GCA_036403075.1. Lineage (GTDB taxonomy): Bacteria > Myxococcota_A > Polyangia > Haliangiales > Haliangiaceae > JABFXX01. Next base: position 15,825 of record DASWRS010000593.1, on the reverse strand, counting down.
CGCTCCTTGGCGAGCAGCGGCTCGCCCTGCTTGACGAACCGCGCGCTGGCGGCCTTCAGATCGACGACGACCGTGTCGTGCGACCGCGTGCCGGTGTCGGTTCCGTCGGTCACGGCGACGCGGCCGTTGGTGATGAGGCTGGTCAGCGCGAAGACAATGGCGAGGGCATGCATGGCCCGCACTGTAGCCGGCAATCAGCCGCCGCAGGATGGCTCGAATGCGACGGTGCGTTGCAGCGCCCGGGCTTCGCACCGCTCGCTCTCCGCCCATCGCTGCGGGCCGGTCGCGGGCGCGTCAGTCGCAGACGACGGACATGGTCTGCGTCGGCGCGAAGCACGTCTCGGTGTTCACGCCGCCCCACTCGTCGAAGCCGATGCAGGGCCGCATGGTGTGGCTCGGTGACGGGCTGCAGAGGCACACCCCGGTATCGATGCTGACCTCGGCGCCGCCGCACTGGCCGGTATTCCACAGGTGGCCATCGCAGAACACCGAGGTGAAGTTGCCGTGATGCAGGGCCTGGCAGATCTGGGTGGCGGCCGCCCGGTCGGTGCACGTGATGCCGGTCGGGTCGAAGGTGCCGCTCATCGTCACGCTGCCGTAGCTGCCATCGACCAGCTGGCTGAACAGGAAGTTGTTCCAGCTGTTGCACTGCGCGGTCGTGTCCTGGAACTGGGTGAACAGCTCCGAGAACACGGTGCCCTGGATCGAGCAGACGCCGGCCGCGCAGACGCCGCGCCCGGAGCACACGGTGCCATCGTCGACCGGGACGTTGGAGACGCCGGTCGCCGGATTGCAGGAATCGGTGGTGCAGGTGTTGCCATCGTCGACGTTGGGCGGCGTGCCCGAGAGGCAGCTGCCGAAGCCGTTGCACGCCTCGTCGCCGTTGCAGGCGTTGCCGTCCGGGCAGGAGGTACCCGCGGCGGCGGTCTGGCCGGGCTGGCACTGACCGGCGGCGTCGCAGCGCTCCGCGCCGTTGCACACGTTGCCGTCCGCGCACGAGGTGCCGGTCGGGACCGGCGTGTTGCGGCAGAACGCGACCGACGTGCCGCTGCCCACGCAGACGTCGGTGGTGCAGACGTTGTTGTCGTTGCACGGCGGCGGCACCGACGGGGTATGTGTGCTGAACACGCCCTCACCGCTGACGAAGCTCTGTGCGCCGATGTTGATCGTCTTGGCCCAGACGGCGCCGGTCAGGCTCGCGTTCTTGACCATCGTGAACTTGCCGGTCGGCACCAGCAGGTGCGCGCGGACCTGGGTGCTGTCGCCGAGCGTGACCGCGCCGCCGACCTCGATGCGGATGTCGGCCGCCGACATCGGGCCGATCGACTGGTCGGACGGGCGGATCACCGACCCGACGCCCGTGGTCACGCCGCCGGTCACGAGGATCACGACCGGCTCCGACGGCTCGAGCCGGGCGCCATCGGCGAGGGTCAAGCGGGTGACCTGGTAGACGCCGCCGTTGAGGTTCAGCGTCGAGTTCATGCCCAGCGAGATCGCGCCGTACTGGCCCGGGCACAGCTGCTTGGCCTGGTTCTGGTTCGTCGACACGTTCGTCGTCCCGGGCGTCGACGGGGTCGCGGCAGGGACCGACGGCAATGCGGCCGGGTCGAGCCCCAGGGACCGCTGCGAGGCGAAGCCATCGATCGTGACGTCGTTGCCGAACACGTGGCCGACGGAGGCATTGATGTTGACGGTGACGGTGTTGGCGAGCACGTTGCCGCTGCAGCAGCCCTGTGACGAGCTGACGTCGAACAGCACCGAGCCGTTCGGCCCCGAGCTGCCGACGTCGCCGAACACCTGCGCGAACGCGCCGACGGTGAGGCTGGTCTTCGCATTCAGGACCAGGTTCAGGTTGCTGGGCAGCGGAGGATTGACGACCTCCTGCTCTGCGGTGCCGGTCAACTGCGGCGGATCTGCCGTACAGGCGACGACGGACAGGGATGCCAGCCCAAGCAGGGTGGCGCGAAACATGACTGATCGTTTACTAGCTCTCAAGGATGCCCCCAATGATCGGGCAGCCGGTCCCCTGGGAGTACGAAGCAGCAGGCAAACCCGCCCAGCCCCCACCCACGGTCCGCTGCCCATTCGTCGCGCACGATACGCGATGTCATGGGCAACGCAACGCCGGCGTCCTTTATTCGGAGCTGTTGACGCGAGTGACGAATTCGCCAGACGCGCTCGGCATTGCCATCGCTTTCCGCCGGCTGCCATTGCAGTCCAGCCTACCGGCGACGCTCGGCGTTCAGATATTGATGCTCTGCGGAATCAGCGATGGGAGCAGCGTGGTGTACGGCGTGCGCGCGCCCAGCGCCGTCTTGCGCTGGATGTCGAGCTCGATGTTCTGGAGCGCGAGCTGCAACGCGGACAGCGCATCCGCGACCTGCAGGGTCGCGAGCTCGCCGCCGTACTGGCCCAGGGTGGTGTACTGCACACCGCCGAGGGCGGTGCCCACGGCTTGTTGCAAGAGCGCCATCTGCAGCGGGGGCAGGACATCGAGGACCTGGGTGGCGGGCGCGCCGGGCTGCGCCGGGAACGGCGCATAGGCGGCGAGCGGCATCGCGGGGGTGTAGGACATGATCGTGCGCTGCGGGAAGTTCACCGCCGCGTGCTGCACGCTGGCCGTGAAGATCACCTGGGTCAGGAGCCTGGCGAGGTACGCCGCCGACTCGATCCGCGGCTTGCCGTCGACCTGGCCCTCGCCGATGTCCTGGATGCTTCCGCCCTGCTTCGAGGCGAGCTCCGCGACCCACGCTTGCAGCTCGTAGTCCCCGGTGACGTCGGCGGGCGTGGGATAGTAGATCTGGAGGTATGCCGTGACCCAGGTACGGATGGCGTTCCACAGCGCCATGGCGTCGTCGCGATACGGGTAGTCGGCGAGCGTCTCGGCGTCGTCGACCCCGCGCGCCGCCAGCGTGAGCGGCAGGAACGTCTGGTTATAGCGCACGCCCTGGACCGCGCTCGCCGAGAGCTGCCGCGAGCTCTCGATCGTGCCGGTCAGGAGCTTGTCGACCGCGCCGCCGTTGGTGATCAGCGCCGTCTGGGCGGCGTAGTTGATGAACAGCGTGCCGGCGAAGTGCGGCGCGAGGAGCACGTACAGCGGGTGCTTCGGGTCGAGCTGGCGGTGCGTCGTGATCACGAACGGCTCGGTCAGGAGGTGCGTGAGGCCGAGGTGGCTGATCAGCTCGTGGTAGTTGCCGTCCGCCATGTTGACGAGGATCTTGGCGATGTCCCACGGCGTGCCGTCGCCGGGGAACACGACCGCGGCGCCGGGATCGGTCTGGATCGCGACCGGCCGCAGCGAGCGCTTGCCCGAGGTCGCGACCTCGAAGAACGCCCGGGGCGCAAACACGTACTTCTGGGCCGGCTGGGTGCCGGGCTGGAGCGCCTGCAGAACGCGGTAATCGGCGACGAACAGCGCGCGTCGCCGGAGTGCGTCGGCCATGCCCGCGGCGTGATCGCCGAGCGCGAGGCCCTGGAGATCGTCGGCGCTCGCGCGGCGGATCACCAGCGGGTTGGGGCCGGCGACGCGCATCTGCGCGAAGATCTCGTCGGTCTGGTACACGCCCGCGGGCCACGGCAGCGGCAGGCTGCGGAACTGCCGCTGGTAGTCGTCGAGGTCCGTGGCGCGGCCGTAGACATCGAACAGCTTGCCCAGGAAGGCTTCGAGCTTGCCGATCAGGTCCGAGAGCCAGGAGCCGACGCGCTGTTCGATCGCACCTTCGATCGCGCTCCCGACCCGCCGGTCGAGGAACGCGAGCGCGCCGCCGGAGGCCGTGGCTGCGGGCGGCAGCGCCGGGCCGCTCGCGGCCGCGAGACCGGCGAGCACGACGCGCGCGCCCTCGAGATCCTGCTTGAAGCGAACGGCGTCCGCGACCAGGGCGCTCGACCGGCTGTCGAGCTCCCGCGCGCGCTCCACGGCCCGGGCATCGCCGTGCGCCGCGAGGCTGTCGACGAACGCGGGCGGCGGCCGGCAGGTCTCGACGGCGCCGCTGGTGCCGCGACCGACCTCGAGCGGGATCTGGATATCGAAGTCGATCAGGTTCGGCAGCACGAGGTTCAGGAGGTTCTCGCCCAGCGTGAGCGCGGCCTCGGCAACACCGGCGGCCCAGACCAGGGACAGCTCGATCGGGATCGGCGTCGCGGCCATCGGCAGGCCGGCGAGCGTCGTGGTGTCGTAGTCGAAGCGATACAGGGTCTGCATCTCGGCGAGCACCTTCTGGCGCTCGACGCGATGCTCGGGAGTATCGTTTTGCGGCAGGACCAGCCATGCGAACGGGTTCATGACATCGACATCTACGCCTTGGTCCTTCCGGTGCCCATTACAGCCGATGACGCCAGGGCGAGCTCGCGGTGCCTCCCGGGGGCGACGCCATGTATGCTGCGCGACGTCTCCGGAGATCACCGCGTCCGGGCCGCCATCGCCGAGCACTTCCATGGGCCAGCTAGATCAACCGACCTTCGAACGTATCGTGCGCGGCGGCTGTGTGGCCTGCGGCGTGGCCACCCTCGAGATCCGCAGCTTCATCGACCGCACCGTGGCGGTGATGCTCGGCGATCCGAACAACGACGGCCGGTGGGCCCACGACGGCGAGAAGTTCGTCGATGGCACGTACCGCATCACGTGCACGGCCTGCCCGCAGGTCGCGTTCGCCAGCGACGCCTGCCCGCGCTGTCACGCCGCCGGTGGGCTGGCGCGCGCGCTCGGCGAACCGAGCCGGCTGGTGGTGCCGCGGCGGTGCCCGAAGTGCAACGGCCTCGAGCTGCTCGCCGTGGCGCTGGTCCCGGCGGCGGCGCGGTCCGGCAGCGGCGAGACGCCCAAGCCCAGGCCGCTCGTCGACTACGGCGATCCGGGGCACCACGTGGTCGCGTTCGCGTGCGAGGACTGCGACAACGCGGTCGTCGCCGAGGGCTGCCCGCTGTGCGCTGCGCCCGGCCCGCTGCGGCCTCGTCCGTGACCCGCCCGCCGGTGGTGCGACGTTCCGCTCAGAGGTCGCCGGCCGGCCGGCGCCGGCTCGCGCGCTGCACCTTGGCCTTGGCGCGGCGGACGCCGGCCTTGACGCTGCGTGCTCCGCGCGACGCGGCGCCCTCGACCGTGCCCTTGGTCTTCTCGGCCGTGCCCTGGGCGGTCCGGACCTTGTCGCCCGTGAGCCGACCCTCGATCCGCTTCGCGGTTCCCTTGATCTTGTCAGTCAGCGCGCCCATGGAGTCTCTCCTTGAACAGGTGGTATGGGCGACCGTAGATGCACCGCGTGTGCCGGATTGCCGTGCTGCCGTGAAAGCCGCGAAGCACCCGGGATCACAAACGGCCCGGCCCGCGCCGCTCGGCCGTCGGGAACCGGTTCGTCGCCCGCGCGTTCGAGGCGCGAGCGACAGCGCTCGGCACCGCGCTGGTTTGCAGCGCCTCGCAGGAGGCCACGCGCCGGGCTGCGAGAATGCTCGACCGCGACACCGGCGTTCACGTGGCCTCGAGCGTCCGCCGTGCGGACGGAGCGCGGCGCGTCGGGCGGCGGGCTATCGCGAGCCGCCGAGATCGAACCGGCCCGAGATGCCGGCAAAGCCGGTGAAGGCGACCTTCTTGTCGTTGATCTCCGTGAGGTCGTTCGTCATGTCCGAGTCCTGGCTGATGAAGGTCGAGAGGCTGCCGCCGATCACCGGGGCGATCGCGACGTCCCTGGACAGGCGGTAGTCGACGCCGACCTGGAGCCGGGCGCAACCGCGAGCTGGTGGCCGGCGCCCGCGACGGCCAGCGCACGCTGACGATCCGCGACGGCCAGCACGAGTACGTGTTCGTCGAGCGCCGGTGATTCGACTGCGAATTCTCCTGATAACGAGATTCGAGCAGATACAGAGTCTGAGCGCGAGTAACCCACACTGTAGCTGTAAAGTTATCCTCGACAAACGGCGCCCGACTCTGATAACTAGCAACATGGAGCAGCTCCGAGGCATGGAGAGGCTCCTGTGGCAGCGACGATCGTGTGACTCCTGGGGGAGTCACGGGGGGAATCATCATGCAATCGAGAAGTAAGTAGGTATGCTACAGCGTAGTACCGTGCGATATAGCCTGTATCTGGCGATCGCAGGTGTCGCCTCGGCATCCGCCGACACGAGCGCACAGCCGCCGAAGTCGTTGCGGATGCGGGCCGGCAAGCACGTCGCGCAGGCGCCGCCACCGGACCAGCCGGCCGCGGGTGGCGATCAGGCAGGCGACCGGGCCGGCGATCCACCGGGGGCCGAACCGGGGGCTCCACCGATCCCGGAGTCGGCGCAGGCGCCGCCGCCCGCGGCGCAACCGCCGGCGGATCAGCCGTCCGCCGAGCTCAGCGACGCCGACTTCGAGAAGCTCGCGAATCAAGGCGTCCAGGAAGAGGTCATCTTCGTCACCGGCTCGACGATCGGGCGCCGGTCGCTCACCACGTCGGCGCCGCTGACCATCCTCGATCGCGAGCTGCTCCGCGCCTCCGGGCAATCGATGCTCGGCGACATCATCCAGCAGCTGCCGGAGCAGTCCAACGGCGCCAACGCGCAGCTCAACGTCGGCGGAGACGGCTCGACCCGCGTCGATCTGCGCGGTCTCGGCGCGTTTCGCACCCTGACCTTGATCAACGGCCGGCGCGTGGTCCCCAACGGCCTGGGCGCGAACGTGCCGGTCGATCTCAACATGATCCCGATCGCGATCGTCGAGCGCGTCGAGATCCTCAAGGATGGCGCGTCGGCGGTCTACGGCTCCGACGCGATCGGCGGCGTGGTCAACGTCATCACGCGCTCGGACTTCGACGGCTCCGAGGCCTCGATCTACACCGGCGAGACGCAGCGCGGCGACGGGCTCACCTACGATGCCAGCTTCGTGACCGGGTACAACTCGCCGAGCAAGAAGAGCAACGTCGTGTTCTCCGCCGGCGTGCAGACCCAACGACCGGTGTTCGCCGGTGAGCGTGCGTTCTCGGCGAACGACATGTCGTACGACTACGTCAACCGGGTCGCGGTCCCGGGCGGCTCGACCGCGGCGCCATGGGGGCGGATCGCGTCCACGGCGATCGACACCAACGGCGACGGCCGGCCCGATCCGGTCGATCTATGCGGCGCGCAGTACTGCACGAGCAACGGCGCCGGCGGCTATCGCCCGTTCGTGGCTCCGACCGATCTCTACAATTACCAGCCACGCAATTACATCTACACACCGTCGGATCGCTACCACCTGTACAGCGCCGGCTCGCACCAGCTGAGCTCGCTGGTCTCGGCGTTCTTCGAGACCAGCTACATGAACCGCAAGAGCGCCCAGCAGCTCGGGGAGGAGTCGTTCATCAACGCCGCGCCGATCTCGAAGGCGAGCATGTACAACCCGCTGGGCGGCACGATCCTGGGCTATCAGCGCCGCCTCGTGGAGTTCGGCCCGCGGCGGACGCAGGAGAACATCGACACGTTCCGGATGGTCGGTGGCTTGAAGGGTGCGGTCCCCGACGACGTCGCGGTGTTGAAGAACTTCAAGTGGGAGCTGTCGTACAACTACGGCCGCAGCGACACCAAGGCCGAGGCCGACGGCGGCGTGATCAGGAGCCGGCTCGCGACCGCGCTCGGCCCGAGCTTCATGAGCGCCGCCGGCGTCCCGACCTGCGGTACGCCGACCAAGCCGATCCCCGGTTGCGTGCCGATGAACATCCTCGGGCCGGCCGGCTCGATCGACCCCGCGGCCGCCAGCTACGTCACGTTCACCGGCTTGAGCAGCGGGTTCAACCAGCAGCAGACCGTGCTCGCCCAGGCCCACGGTCAGCTCGCGACGCTGCCCAACAACGGCGATCTGTCGCTCGCGGTCGGCGGCGATTACCGCAAGGAGTCGGGCGGCTTCACGCCCGACCCCGTGACGGCGATCGGAGATACCGTGGGCACGGCGATCGCGCCGACCGTGGGCTCGTACAGCGTCGCCGAGGGCTTCGGCGAGCTGTCGCTGGTGCCGATCAGCGGCAAGCCGCTCGCGCGCTGGGTCGAGCTCAGCCTCGCCGCGCGCGCGTTCCGCTACGACACGTTCGGTAGCGGCGTCACCTGGAAGGCCGGCGGGATGTACCGCATGGTCGACAGCTTCGCGCTCCGCGGCACGTACTCGACCGCGTTCCGCGCGCCGTCGGTCTCCGAGCTGTTTCAGGGCACGACCTCCGCGTTTCTCCCGGCCGTCGATCCGTGCGACTCGCGGCCGCCGGGCGGGATGGTCACGCTGTCCGAGGACGTCGCGGCGGAGTGCGCCAACCAGGGCGTGGCGCCCGGGGCGGCGTTCGGCTCGGCGCTGATCCGCCAGCAGTTCAGCAGCAACTCCAAGCTCAAGGCCGAGAGCGCCAAGGTCGTCACCGCCGGCATCGTGATCGAGCCGCCGCAGGTCAAGCGGCTGTCGCTCACCGTGGACTACTGGCGAGTCGACATCGCGCACGCGATCCAGCGGCTCGGCACCAACGCGGTGTTCACCAACTGCTACACGCACCACGATCCGGGGGCGTGTGCCCAGATCCATCGCAATCCGGTGCTCGGCAATTCGATCGATTACGTCGATCTCCAGACCCAGAACGTCGGCGGTGCAGCCCACTCCGGGCTCGACTTCGCGCTGGCGTACGAGTATCAGCTCGGTGGGGCCGGCCGGTTCCGCGAGCTCCTGGAATCGCAGTACCTGCTCAAGGCCAACCTCGACAACACCGTGCAGACCGTCCACGGCCTCAACAACAACGATCTGAGCCCGCGCCCGCGGGTCCGCGGGATCTGGTCGTCGTTGTGGGAGCATCCCAGCGGCGCCGGCGCGGGCTTCAACCTGCGCTACGTCGGTTCGTACAAGGAGTGCGAGCAGAACGCTTGCAGCTCCGGGGCTGCGGCGCGTGATGTCCCGCAGTGGTACAAGGCCGACGTGTTCGGCAGCTACTCGTTCAAGAGCCGGGCGGGCAAGACCGAGCTGACGATCGGCGTCAACAACGTGCTCGATCGCAGCCCGCCGGCACTGTACGGCGGCCTCGGCGACTACGACCCGAGCTACGACTTCAAGGGTCGGTTCTACTACACGCGCATGTCGCAGCAGTTCTGATCGCCGCCCCTGGACGACCAGGACCTGAAGTTCGAGGCAGCGTGGAGCGCGGACGGTGCAGTCTGCGTCGGAAAGTCGCGCTACGAGATCGAGGCCTGCCACTGAGCCCGCGCGCGTGCAGTCGCGCGGGCCGTGGCGTACGATGAGGCGGTGGAAGAACGTGCCGCCTGTGCCCAGCTGAAGCGACGGTTCGAGGCCGCCGGGTTTCGCATCCAGCAGAACCTGGCCTTCGATGAGGACGGCGTGCGCTTCGACATCGACGGGTTCGATGCCGAGCGCCGCGTCGGCTACGAGTACGTCACCCAGGAGGCCGGCGACGGCTGGGACGTCGACGACGAGGTGATCGCGGCGCTCGCGGAGCGCGGCAAGCGCGGCGAGCTGCACGTGCTGGTCATCCCCGAGGCCGACGCGCCCGATGCCACGGCGCTGGACCGCGCGATCGACCAGTTCCTGGCCGCGCTGCCGCCCGCGTCTGCCACCGCCGCGCCGCCCCGGCCCGCCGCCACCGGCTCCGCGAAGCCGCCGCCGACCCCCAAGGCGGCCAAGAAGAAGCCGGCGCGCAAGTCGCGGTGACCGCCGGCCGGCGCGGCTCGACCGTCGCGCGGCGGCTCGCCCGCGCCGGCGCCCCGCGCGCGGCGACGCCGTCCGCGATGTTACGCGACCGACGCCGCGACCTCGAGCGCGAGCTCGGCCATCTTGCCAAAGCCGGTCTGCCGCTCGTCGGCGGAGCTGTGCTCGCCGGTCAGGATCTGGTCGCTGACCGCGAGCATCGCGAGGCCGCGGGCGCCGGACCGGGCGGCGAGCGTGTACAGCGCGGCGGTCTCCATCTCGGCCGCGAGCACGCCGTACCGGGCCCAGAGCTTCCACCAGTCCTCGCGGTCCGGATAGAACGAGTCGGTGCTGAGCACGTTGCCGACGTGCGTGGTCAGCTCGCGCCGCGTCGCCAGCTCGTGCGCGCGGCGCAGCAGCTCGAAGTCGGCGGTGGCGGCGAAGTCCATGCCGCCGAACCGGATCCGGTTCATCGCCGAGTCGGTCGACGCGCCGCTCGCCAGGATGACGTCGCCGACCCGCAACCCGGGCTGCATCGCGCCGCACGTGCCGACGCGGATCAGCACCCGGGCGCCGTAGAGCTCGAGCAGCTCGTGGGCGTAGATCGAGAACGACGGCATGCCCATGCCGGTGCTCTGCACCGAGATCCGGGTGCCGCGGTACGTGCCGGTGAAGCCGAGCGCGTTGCGCACCCGGTTGTGGCGCACGGCGCCATCGAGGAAGCGCTCGGCGATGAGCTGCGCGCGCAGCGGATCGCCGGGCAACAGCACGATCGGCGCGATCTCGCCGGCGTTGGCTTCGAGGTGCGGTGTCACGAGAATCTTCCGGGCATGGTCAGGCCGAGGGAACCAGACCGCGCCGGCGATCACAACGCCGGCGGCGAGAAACCGCGGGTCCGCTCTCGCCGGCGCGCTCGAGCGTCGCGGCCGGAACTGTTCATGCAAGACGAAGTTCCCCGGCGCGCGCCTGCCTGCGAACCGTGCGCCCCCTCACGCTTGCGGCGGGCTCCGCAGAACCGCCCGTGTCACCGCCGACGCCGCTTCTCGTCCTGGCCGCTCCACGGCGAGACCGGCGTTGTAGGATGCAGCCGCGGGTCACGCGGGAGGACCACCGGGAATGGCGCTGAAGATGACGGGGAAGCAGAAGCGGGAGCTGCGCGACGCGCTCGTCGCGGCGTTTCCGAGCTGGATGGAGCTCCAGAAGATGCTGGCCGATCAGCTCGACTGGAGGCTCGCCGTCATCAGCTCTCCGGCACAGGGGCTCGACAGCAACGCGTTCGAGCTCCTGCAATGGGCCGAAGCACGCGGCTATCTCGGCGAGCTCGTGGTCGCTGCCCGCAACGAGAACCCGGGCAACCCGGAGCTCCAGAGGTGCTCCGGTTCGCTGGGCCTGTCGTCGGCGTTCGCGATCGGGCCCGACAGCCTCGAAAAGCTGGTCGGCTCCAACACCACGTTCCTCGACGTCGCGCGGTGGCGAGCGGAGCTGACGCGCGCTGAATGGCGGGTCTGCCGTGTCGACTGCGACGGCATCGGCATCGGCACCGGCGTCCTCGTCGGCCCCAGCCTGGTCCTGACCAACTACCATGTGGCCGAGCGGCTGGTGGCGAACCAGGCCGAGGCGCCGCGCTGGTCGTGCCGGTTCGATCACAAGCTATCGGAGGCGGGCGACGTCATCGCGGCCGGCCGGGTGATCCGGCTCGCGACCGCGTGGTACGTCGACCACGCGCCGTACAGCCAGATCGATCTCCAGGGTGATCCGAAGCCGGGCGACCCGGCCCCCGACGAGCTCGATTTTCTCCTGCTCCGGGTCGCGGAGCCGATCGGCGAGCAGCCGGTGGGAAAGGGCGCGATGGCCGACTGCCGCGGATGGATCGAGCTGTCTCCCCGGCCCGTGGAGCTCGCGCGCCAGCGCGTGGTCGCGATCCTCCAGCATCCGAGCGCGCGCCCGATGAAGCTGGCGCTCGGCATGGAGCAGCGGCTCACCGTGAACCGGGCAGCGAACCGCATCCGGTACACCGTGCCGACCGAGCCGGGCTCGTCGGGAGCGCCGGTGTTCGATGGCGACTTCCGGCTGATCGCGCTCCACCATGCGGGCGACCCCAGGACGGCGCACCCCGAGTACAACGAGGGGATCCCGGTCGAGTGGATCGCGGCGCGGCCCAGGGTCGCGGCCGCGCTCCCCAGGTGACCGAGGCGCAACATGCCGAGATCGAGCGCTGCGGTTCACGCCTTCCTGGTCGAGCGCTTCGCCGAGGGCGAGCTCCGACGCTTCGCCGATGATCGGTTCGAGGAGCGGCTGAGCCCGGCGGTACGCTGGTCCGCGAGCCTGATCGAGCAGGCCGAGGCGTTCCTCGGCGTGGTCGTGGACCGCGGGCTGGTCGACCAGCTGTGGCCGGCGCTGCTGCTCGAGCGGCCGGGGTGTGCCGACGAGATCCGGACGCTCGAGCAGACGTGGAACGTCGCGCCCGAGCCGTGTCCGTATCCGGGCATGCGGCCGTTCAAGACCGAGGACGCGGCGCGCTTCCATGGCCGGGACAAGGAGGTCGCGGATCTGCTCGGCCGGATGCGCGACGGGCAGCGCGAGCTGTATGTCATCGGGCCCTCCGGCTCGGGCAAGTCGTCGCTGGTGGCCGCCGGCCTGGTGCCAAGCCTGCGCCGCACGCCCGAGCTGGCGGGTGCCTCGTTCCTCGTCCGCCAGATGCGGCCGGGAGCGGACCCCACGGCGGCGCTCGAAGGCGTGCTCGAGGGGACCGCCGCGGATCGAAGCGACACGGCCCTGCGCTGGCTGGGCGATGCCGTCGACCGGCTGCTCGCGGGCCACCCGGAGTGCGAGCGATTGCTGATCATCGTCGATCAGCTCGAGGAGCTGTTCACCACCGCCGAGCCCGGAGCGCGTGCGAGGTTCAACACCGCGATTCGCGCGCTGCGCGGCGATGCCCGGGTGACGCTCGTGCTCACGCTGCGCGCCGATTTCTATGCGTCGCTGATGGAATCGGCGCTGTGGAATGATCTCGACGGACAGCTGTCGCGGCTCGACGTCAGCCCGCTGCGCGGCGCCAGGCTGCGGATCGCGATCGAGGCACCGGCGCGGGCGCTCGGCGTCGACTTCGAGCCGCTGCTCGTCGAGCGGCTGTTGCACGAGGTCGCGGATGAGCCCGGCGCGCTGCCGCTGCTCCAGGACACGCTGCTGGCGCTGTGGCACCAGCAGACGCGCGGTGTGCTGCGGCTGGCCGAGTACGAGGCGATGAGCGACGGCGTACGCACCGGTCTCGCGGTGACGGTGGCCCGGCGGGCCAATGCCGCACTGCACGATCTCTCGCCCGACCGGCGCGAGCTGGCGCGGCGCGTGCTGCTGCGCCTGGTCCAGTTCGGCGATGGCACGACGGTGACCCGCCGGCAACAACCGCGCGCGGCGCTGTCGGCGGCAGGCGATGCTCCGGACGACCTCGACGCGGTGATTCGCCACCTGGCGGACCATCGCCTGATCACCACCAGCGGCGGCGACGACACGGCGCCGTCGGCGCGGATCGATCTCGCTCACGAGATCTTGCTGTCGGCCTGGCCGGCGCTCGGAGACTGGATCCACCCTCGAAAGCAAGACGAGCAGCGCCGCCGCGTCCTGGAGGCCAAGGCGCTGGAGTGGGTGCAGAGCGGGCGCGGCCTGTCGCGCCTGCTGGACGCCGATGAGCTGCGCGAGGTTCGCAGCTGGCTCAGCGACGAGAAGGCGCGCGATCTGGGCGTGAGCGAGGACATCGAGAGCCTGCTCGCGCGCAGCGAGGCCGCGCTGGCTGCACAGGCGGCCGAGATCGAGGATCGTCGCCGGCGCTGGCGGCGATGGGTGACGATCGCGCTGGTCGGGCTCGCCAGCGGCGTGCTGGTGGTGTCGATGCTGGCGGCGATCGCCGTGCGGCGAACCCAGGCGCTGCATGACCAGCTGGCTCGCAACAACACGCTGCGGGGATACGAGCTGCTGTCGAGCGGTCATCCCGCACAGGCGGCACCCCGCCTGCTCGCGGCGCGAGAAGCCGGGACCGAGGGGAGGTTCGTCCGCATGTTGTTCCGATGGGCGACCCAGGGGCTGCCGCTTCGGGAACTGACCCACGATGAATCCGTCGGGGCGGTGGCGTGGAGCCCCGACGGGCGGCGGCTCGCGACGGCGAGCGAGGACCGGACCGCGCGGGTGTGGGACGCGGTCAGCGGACACGCGCTGACGCGGCTCGCACACCAGGGCCGCGTCACGGCGGTGGCATGGCGCCCCGACGGGCGGCAGCTGGCGACAGCGAGCGAGGACGGGACCGCACGGGTGTGGGACGCCGTCAGCGGGCAGGCGCTGACGCTGCTGCTCGCGCACCACGGTCGCGTCACCGCAGTGGCGTGGCGCCCCGACGGGCGGCAGCTGGCGACGGCGAGCGAGGACGGCACCGCACGGGTGTGGGACGCGGTCAGCGGGCAGGCGCTGACGCTGCTCAAGCACCAGGATGGAGTCACCAGCGTGGCATGGGACCGGCGTGGGACGCGGCTGGCGACGGCGAGCATGGATCGAACCGCGCAGGTCTGGGACGCCGTCAGCGGGGAGCCGCTGACCTCGTTCAAGCACGCTGCTGCGGTCTTGGTCGTGGCATGGAACAGCGACGGGACGCGGCTGGCGACGGCGAGCGAGGACCATACCGCGCGGGTCTGGGACGCGGTCCGCGGCGAGGCGGTGACGCCGCCGCTCGCGCACCGCGCAGAGGTCTGGGCCGTTGCCTGGAGCCCGGACGGGACACGGGTGGCGACGGCGAGCGAGGACCGCAGCGCGCGGGTCTGGGACGCGGTCAGCGGACTGCCGGTGACGCCGCGGCTCGCACACCAGAGTGCGGTCGATGCGGTGGCGTGGAGCCCGGATGGACGATGGCTGGCGACGGCCAGCTGGGATCATACCGCGCGGGTGTGGGATGCGGTCGGCGGCCAGCCGGTGACGCCGCCGCTCGCGCACCAGGGCGGGGTCCTGGCGGTCGCATGGAGTCCAGACGGCGAGCGCGTCGCGACGGGAAGCGAGGACAAGATCGCGCGCGTGTGGAACGCCTTCGGCGGAAAGCTGATGACGCCGCCACTCGCGCACCAGGAGGGCGTCCGGGTGGTGGCGTGGAGTCCAGGCGGACGGTTCGTCGCGACGGGGAGCGATGACAACTCCGTGCAATTGTGGGAGCCGGCCACCGGGCATGCGATGACGCTGCTGCGCCACGGCGAGGTCGCGGCAGGGACGCCGGCGACCGGGCCCGCGGCAGCGATCAGGGCGCTCGCGTGGAGCCCGAACGGACAGCGCCTGGCCATCGCGAGCGACGACCATACCGCGCGGATCTGGGACGCGCTCAGCGGGAAGCTGACGACGCTGCCGCACCAGAGCTCGGTCCGGTCGGTGGCGTGGAGCCCCGATGGACGGTGGCTGGCGACGGCGAGCTGGGACCATACCGTGCAGGTGTGGGACGCCGCATCCGGGAAGCCGCTGGGGCCGGCTCTCCCGCAGGGGGCCGAGGCCAATGTCGTGGCATGGAGCCCGGACGGCAAGCGCGTGGTGACCGGCAGCAATGACCACATGGCGCGGATCTGGGACGTTGTCACCGGGGAGCCGCTGGCGCAGCCGCTCCAGCACCAGGATGGGGTCTGGGCCGTGGCGTGGAGCCCCGACGGGCGGTGGGTCGCGACCGCCAGCGCCGACAAGACCGCGCGGGTGTGGGACGCGGTCAGCGGCCGTCCGGTGACGCCGCCGCTCAAGCACCACGGCGCGGTCACGGCGGTGGCGTGGGATCCAGGCGGACAGCGGCTGGCGACCGCGAGCGTGGACAGCACCGCGCGGGTGTGGGAAGCGGTCAGCGGCCGTCCGATGACGCCGCCGCTCGCACACCAGGATCGCGTCTGGGCGGTGGCGTGGAGCCCAGACGGCGAGCGCCTGGCGACCGCGAGCGAGGACAGGACGGTCCGGGTGTGGGACGCGGCCAGCGGGCTGGAAGAGACGCCGCCGCTCGTGCACCAGGGTCACGTCTGGGCGGTGGCGTGGAGCCCGAACCAGCGACGCCTGGTGACCGCCAGCGAGGACAAGACGGCGCGGGTGTGGGACGTGTCGTGGGACGCCGGCACGCTCGCCGACTGGCGCGCCGCCCTGAGCGTGGCGACTGCCACCTCGACCGAGATGGCGTCCTGGTAGCGCAGCCGGCATCACCGAGCCCCCGGGCGGTGGACGAG
>DASWRS010000592.1:0-4248 GCA_036403075.1 Kofleriaceae bacterium | reverse complement strand
ATCTTGGTCTGTGCGAATCTGGACGTGCTGAGAATGCCCCATCTGACTCTTCGCATCCTGTGGCCTCCTGAACGCATGGTCGCAGACGATTGGCTACGGTGCTGCCGCGCTTGGCGGCTCCCGAGCCTTGACATTTTCCATGCGTGGCGCCCACAGTCGATCACACGACGACAGCAATCTCGCGACGCTCGTCGGAGGAAGGCACACATGAAGATCTCTCGTGGATGGACTCGTCTGGTCATCATTCTGGGTCTGCTGTGCGCCGGGAGTACGGTATTCGCCCAGACCGTGGGTGTCTCGTGGTCGAACTTCCAGGAGGAGCGCTGGAAGCGCGACGAGGCCGCGATGAAGGCGGCGATCGAGAAGGCCGGCGGCAAGTACATCAGCGCCGATGCCCAGGGCTCGAACGAGAAGCAGGTCGCCGATATCGAGAACCTGATCACCCGCGGCGCCAAGGTGCTCATCGTGCTGGCGTGGGACGCCGACGCGGTCCTCCCCGCCCTGCGCAACGCCAAGGCCGAGCACATCCCGATCATCGCCTACGACCGCCTGATCCAGGACAAGGACGTGTTTTACTTGACGTTCGATAACATCGAGGTCGGCCGGATGCAGGCCCGGGGCGTGCTCGCGAAGAAGCCCGCCGGCAACTACGTCTTCATCAAGGGCTCGCCGACCGATCCCAACGCCGACTTCCTCCACAAGGGGCAGCTCGAGGTCCTCGCCGCAGCGATCAAGGCCGGCAAGATCAAGGTCGTCGGCGAGCAGTACACCGAGGGCTGGGCGCCCGAGGTCGCGCAGCGCAACATGGAGCAGATCCTGACCAAGAACAACAACAAGGTCGACGCGGTCGTGGCCTCGAACGACGGTACGGCGGGCGGCGTTGTGGCGGCGCTCCGGGCCCAGAACCTGGTCGGGATCCCGGTGTCGGGTCAGGACGGCGATATCGCCGCGCTCAACCGGGTCGCGCTCGGCGAGCAGACCGTGAGCGTGTTCAAGGACGCGCGCAAGCTGGGCGAGACCGCCGGCACCGTGGCGATGCAGCTCGCCAAGGGCAAGAAGCCCAAGGACATCGCCGGCACGGTCACCTGGTCCGAGGGCACCAAGAAGATCCCGATGATCTCGATGTTCCTGAAGCCGATCCCGATCACGTCGGA
Organism: Kofleriaceae bacterium; assembly: GCA_036403075.1. GTDB lineage: Bacteria > Myxococcota_A > Polyangia > Haliangiales > Haliangiaceae > JABFXX01. The sequence continues at coordinate 3,094 of DASWRS010000592.1, read as the reverse complement.
CAACCTCGACTACGTGATCTCGGCCGGCTGGGCGACCAAGGACCAGGTGTGCAAGGGCGTCGCGGCGGCCAAGGCTCCGAAGTCCTGCAAGTAACCCGCACCGACGCGGCGCGCGCGCGATGACGACCGGAGAACCGATGCGGCGGAGCCGGCCCGGCCACGGGCTGGATCCACGGATGATCTCCATGGTGCTCGCGCTGATCGCGATCTGGATCGGCCTCGAGCTGGCGACGAGCGGGCTGTTCCTCACCGCGCGGAACCTCTACAACCTCTCGATCCAGACGTCCGCCGTCGCCGTGGTGTCCTGCGGCATGGTGTTCGTCATCGTCGCCCGCCAGATCGATCTGTCGGTCGGCTCGCTGCTCGCGTTCACCGGCGTGCTCACCGCGTTCGCCCAGGTCCGCTGGTTCGAGGGCATGTCGAACGCGACCTGGATGCTCAGCATCGTCGTCGGGCTCGGCGCCGGCAGCGTCGTCGGGCTGTTCCAGGGCTGGTGGGTGGCGTACCGCGGCATCCCGGCGCTGGTCGTGACGCTCGCCGGCTTCCTCATGTACCGCGGCGCCGCGTTCCTGATCGCGCAGGGCCAGACCATCGCGCCGCTCGACGAGACCTACCAGCGCCTGGGCGGGGGGGCCGCGGGCTCGATCGGCGTCACCGCGAGCGCGATCCTCGGCGCGGCGGGCTGCGTGTGGCTCGGGTGGTACGTGTGGAACACGCGCCGCGAGCGCGCCAAGTACACCGCGGATCAGGCGCCGGTGTGGCTCGACGTCGTCAAGGTGATCGTCGGCGTCGCGGCGATCGCCGGCTTCGTGGCGGTGATGGCGAGCTATCCCGATCGCACCGCGGCCGACGACGACGGCAATGCCCCGGGCATGGGCATCGGCGTCCCGGTCCTGATCCTGATCGCCGTGGTGGTCGTGCTGTCGTTCCTCGCCCACCGCACCCGGTTCGGCCGCTACGTGTTCGCCTACGGCGGCAACCCGGAGTCGGCGGTGCTCGCCGGCATCAATACGCGCTTCGTCCTGGTCAAGATCTTCGTGATGATGGGGATCCTGTCCGCGGTGGCGGGCGTCATCACGACGGCGCGGCTCAACGCCGGCGCCAACTCGATCGGCCAGCTGACCGAGCTCTACGCGATCTCGGCCGCGGTGATCGGCGGCACGTCGCTCGCCGGCGGCGTCGGCTCGGTGCCCGGGGCGGTGGTCGGCGCGCTGGTGATCCAGAGTCTCGACAACGGCATGGTCCTGCTCGATGTCGGCAGCGCCCAGCGCCAGATCATCATCGGCCTGGTGCTGATCGCGGCGGTGTGGTTCGACGTGGTCTACACCCGGCGGCAATCGCGATGACCCAGCCGATCGCCGAGATGATCGGGATGCACAAGCACTTCGGCGCGGTGCGCGCCGTCGACGACGTGTCGTGCGATCTCCAGCCGGGCGAGGTCGTGGGCCTGCTCGGTCACAACGGCGCAGGCAAGACGACGCTGATCAAGATCCTCGCCGGCGTGTACGCCCAGGACGGCGGCACGATCAAGGTGCGCGGCCAGACGGTCGCGTTCGCCAGCCCGCGCGATGCCCAGCGCGCCGGGATCGAGACCATCTACCAGCACCTCGCGCTCGCCGACAACATCGACGCCGCCGGCAACCTGTTCCTGGGGCGCGAGCTCTTGACCCGGTGGGGAACGCTCGACACCCACCGCATGGCGCACGAGGCCGGCAAGATCATCCGCCGCATCAACCCGAGCTTCACGCAGACCCACCTGCCGGTCCGCGCGCTGTCGGGCGGCCAGCGCCAGACCGTGGCGATCGCGCGGGCGCTGTACTTCGACGCCAAGATCCTGATCATGGACGAGCCGACCGCCGCGCTCGGACCGGGCGAGACCCGGATGGTCAAGGACATCATCCGCGGCCTCAAGCAGGACGGGATCGGGATCTACATCGTCAGCCACGAGCTGCGCGACGTGTTCGATGTCTGCGACCGCCTCGTGGTGCTCAAGAACGGAAAGCTCGTCGGCACGGCCAAGATCTCCGAGGTGACCGAGGACGACGTGCTCGGGATGATCATCCTGGGCAAGCCGCCGGGGCCCCGGGCACCGACCGGCGCGCCGCCGGGCTGAGCCGGAAACGCCAAGGCCAACGCCATGTACCTGGGAATCGACGTCGGCACCTCGGAGGTCAAGGTCGCGCTCGTGGATGACGCGCAGCGGCTCGTCGCCGTGGGCCGCGCCGCGCTCGAGGTCGTGCGGCCGCACCCCTTGTGGTCGGAGCAGGACCCGCAGAGCTGGATCCGCGCCACCGAGGCCGCGATCGCCGAGCTCGGCGCCGAGCACGCGGCCGAGCTCGCCGCCGTCGCCGGCATCGGGCTGTCGGGACAGATGCACGGCGCTGTGCTGCTCGACGCCGACGACCGCGTGCTGCGGCCCGCGATCCTGTGGAACGACACCCGCTCCGCCGCGGAGTGCGCGGTGCTCGAGTCCCGCGTCCCCGAGGCCCGACGGCTCACCGGCAACCAGGCGATGCCCGGGTTCACCGCGCCCAAGCTGCTCTGGGTGGCCGCGCACGAGCCGGAGATCTTTCGCCGCACGGCGCGGGTCCTCCTGCCCAAGGACTACGTGCGGCTGTGGCTCACCGGCGAGCACGTCTCGGACATGTCCGACGCGGCGGGCACGCTGTGGCTCGACGTCCAGCAGCGCGCGTGGTGCGATGCGATGCTCGCCGCGACCGGCCTCGACCGCTCCCACATGCCCAGGCTGGTCGAGGGCTCGGCGCCCGGCGGCGTCGTGCGCGCCGAGCTCGCGCGCGGCTGGGGCATGACCGGCCCGGTGGTGGTCGCCGGCGGCGCCGGAGACAACGCGGCCAGCGCGGTCGGCCTGGGGGTCGTCGCCGAGGGCCAGGGCCTGCTCTCGCTCGGCACCTCGGGGGTGTTCTTCGTCGCCCGCGATGCCTACCGGCCGGCCCCCGAGCGCGGCGTTCACACGTTCTGCCACGCGCTGCCCGGCATGTGGCACCAGATGGCGGTGATGCTGTCGGCGGCGAGCTGCCTGCGCTGGGTCGCGCAGCTCACCGGCGCGGCCGACGAGGCCGCGGTGATCGCCGAG
>DASWRS010000591.1:0-7766 GCA_036403075.1 Kofleriaceae bacterium | reverse complement strand
CAGCGAGCTCGCCGGCATGCTCGCGGTGTCGCCGCAGATGCTGCGGCTGTTCGCCGACATCGAGCGGATCGCCGCGACCCCGACCTCGGTGCTGATCGTCGGCGAGTCGGGCACCGGCAAGGAGCGCGTCGCCCAGGCGCTGCATGCGCGATCGGCGCGCGCGGCCTCGCCGCTGGTGACGATCGACTGCGGCGCGCTGTCGTCGAGCCTGCTCGCGAGCGAGCTGTTCGGCCACGAGCGCGGCGCGTTCACCGGCGCGGACCGCCAGCACAAGGGCGCATTCGAGCGCGCCGAGGACGGCACGGTGTTCCTCGACGAGATCGGCGAGCTGCCAGCGGCCGATCAATCCTCGCTGCTCGGCGTGCTCGAGCGCCGCCGGTTTCGCCGGGTCGGCGGCTCGGCCGAGCTCGACCTCGAGGCCCGCGTGATCGCGGCGACCAACCGCGACCTCCGCGCCGAGGTCAACACCGGCCGGTTCCGGCAGGACCTCTATCACCGGCTCGCGGTCGTGGTGCTGCGCCTCGCGCCGCTGCGCGAGCGCCGCGACGACATCCCGCTGCTCGTCGAGCACTTCGCGCGCGAGCTCGGGGCCGCCGGCCCGGTCGAGGACCTGTTCGGCGCCGACCAGCTCGCGCGCTGGCAGAAGCACCCGTGGCCGGGGAACGTGCGCGAGCTGCGCAACGCGGTCGAGGCTGCGCTCGTGGTCGGCCCGCAGCCCTACGCCGACGCGCCCGCGCCGCCGCTGGGGCCCGCGACGCTGGCGGGATCCGGCGCCGCCGACGAGCCGCTGCCGCCCTACAAGGACCAGCGCGCCGCCGTGGTCCGCGACTTCGAGCGCGCCTACCTCGTGCGGCTGATGGCGCAGGCGGCCGGCAACGTGTCGCAGGCGGCGCGGATCGCGAAGATGGATCGCTCGCACCTGATCGACCTGCTGCACCGCCACGGGCTCAAGGACCGGAGCTAGCGCCGCGGGCGCCGGGCGCAGTGCCCGTCACCGCGCGAGCGGCGCGCCGGTCACCGAGGTGCGCACGACGAAGAACCCCGGGGCGGCCGGCGTGGTGGGCAGCTTGATCGCGGGGCGGAGCCGCAGCGGATCGGTCGCCAGCGCGGTGTAGACCTGCAGGTCGCCGTCGATCGCGATCACGTCGAGCCGGTGATCGCCGTCGAGGTCGCGCACCACCACCGCGACGATCGGCGGACAGGCGGCGCCGCATGCCTCCGCCGGGAAGCTGAACGGCGACACCGTGGCAGTGGCCGGCTTGCCGTGCAGGTCGACCCGGTACAGCGCGCGCCGGGGGTGGCTCGCGATCACCAGGCTCGGACCCGACGCCGAGGCCAGCGCCGCGCCGGCGAACGCCTGGTCGGCCTGGGCCATCATGTCGCAGCTGCTGGCGACGCCGGGCGGGTCGCAGTCGATCCGCATCAGGAGGTTCGGGCCGAGCATGCCGTCGCGGGCGACATGGACGTTGACCGAGTAGCCATAGGCCACGACGTCGAGCTCGTGGTCGGTGTCGCCGTCGATGTCGATCCAGTCGAAGCCGCGGAGCGCCGGCGGGTCGTTGGTCACCGTGCTCGAGGTCCCGCCGGCCACCGTCGTCATGACCCGATCGTCGACCTGACGGCTGCGGTCGTCGGCCTCGATGTTCGACAGCAGGTGATAGCGGTTCGAGGCGCCGGCCGCGGCGATGCCGTCGGGGAACGCGTCGCGATCGACGTCGCCCCACGACAGCCGGGTCGCGGCCAGGCTCGCGATGACGCGCGAGCCGCCGTCGTCGAGCTTGACGACCTCGAGGTGCGGGCCGGCGGTGTCGGTGAAGCCGAGCACCGCCGTCGGGCGGCCGTCGCGATCGAAGTCGACCGACGTCGCCTCGAGGTAGGTGTGGCCGGCCGCGACCGGGACCGAGCCGCCGGGGAACGTCAGCGCGCCGCCGGAGAACCCGGCGAGCCGGGGCTCGCGGGTGCCGGGCGCCGGGGCCAGCCAGGCCAGCACGCTCTGGCGCGAATCGGGGATGGCCGACCAGCTCTGGCCGTCCCACGTCAGCGCCCACAGCTCGCTCTTGCCCGGCTTGTTGGCGGTGATCGCGATCCGGGTATCGCAGACCAGGTCGCCGCACAGGATCTGGGCCTGCGCGACGCAGGCCTCGGACCAGCCGGTCGCGCAGCAGCTCGGCAGCGCCTGGCACACCGATGCCGCGCAGCCCTGCGGCGTCGCCGGTGGCTGGCCGGCCGCGCACAGGTTCGCCGGCGCGATCTGGTCGTCGAAGCAGGTGCGCGACGCCGGCCCGGAGTGGTCGCTGTAGCTCCGGCGGGTCGGGCAGCCGGGATCGTAGGCGGTGCAGCGGTGATCGAGCTCGCAGCGGCCGGCCTCGCCGACGTCGCAGTCGCGGTCCGAGACGCAGTGGTAGTCGGGGTGGACGCACGCCCCGAGCGCGCAGGCGGCGAGCACCAGCGCGGGCCCGAGGCCCCGCACGGCACGCGCGGCCGTCACCACTGCCCCACCCAGGCCACGCCGGCGGCCTTCGGCGACGCGACCGGCTGGATCTCGCTGTCGACCAGGTGCAGCCGCCAGCGCAGCAGCGCGCCGCCGATCGCCAGCGCGCCCGCGGCCAGGCAACCGGCGCCGGCCCATTGCGCCACGGTCGCCCGCGACACGCGATCGTTGTACGCCGACAGCGTGCCGCCGTGGTCGCCGGCGAGATCGAGGCCGTAGATCACGAGGCCGCCGCCGATCGCGATCGTCGCGCCGCCGACCGCGGCGAGCCCGGTGTCCGGGGTATCCCATTGCCGGTGGGGCGGCGGTCGCGGCGGCGGGGCGGCGGCGGGCTTCTCCGCGATCCGGGCGCGCGCGGCGCCGATCGCCTGCTGGGCGAGCGCGATCTGGTCGGCGCCGGGCTCGGTCGCGATGAACCGCTCATAATAGTCGATCGCCTGCGCGAACTGGCCGGTGTTGAGCTCGACCTGGCCGAGCGCGAACAATAGCTCGGGCCGCGGCTCGATCCGGTACGCCGCGAGCAGCTCGTCGCGCGCGGCGGCGAACTCGCCGCGGTCGTAGAGCTCGCGACCGCGGGCGAGGTGCTCGTCGGCGGTGTCGGCGGTGTCGGCGTGGGCCGCGGGCGCCGCGGACAGCGCCACGGACACGCCGGCGATCACGAGCGACGCGGCGAGGCGTCGCGGCCCCCGGCGCGCGCGGGTCATCTGCGATCGCTTCCGTCCGAGCCGTCGGTCGGCAGCAAGAGCGTCGGCTTCCACTCGACCTTGCTTGGCGGCCGCGCCGGCGGCTGCGCCGGGGCGGGGGCTGGGGGCGCCGCGGGCGGGGCGGTCTGGTCGTGCTCGGTCGGCCCTGCGACCACCGCCGGCTCGGCGGGCGCGCGCGGGGGCCTGGGCGTCGCGCGTGGCTTGCGCTTGACCGCCGCCGGCGCATGCCCGGTGGTGCGCGCCGGACGGTCGCCCGGCAGGTTCGGCGTGGGTTCGCGCGGGCCGGCCGTGGCTCCATCTGCAAGCGCGCGGGTCGGCCCAGCTGGGTCGCCCGGCAGGTTCGGCGTGGGTTCGCGCGGGCCGGCCGTGGCTCCATCTGCGAGTGCGCCGGATTGGTGACCGGCTTGCTCGACGGGCGGCGCCGCCGTCGTATCGCGCGGGCCGGGTGCCTGGTTGCGATCGCCCCGCTGCGGCGCGGGGATCGCCGCGGGCGCCTCGGCGCGCCGGGTCATCACGAGCGCCGTGACGGCGGCGGCGCCGAGCGCGCCGAGCGCACCGAGCGCGGCGATGCCCAGCACCAGCTTGCGCATCCGGCGCGGCGCCGCGCGGGCCACCGCCGTGCCGGGCGACGGCCCCGGTGCCACGGCCTCGACGGCGCTGTCGGCCTCGCTACGGGAGGCATCACCGGCGGCGTCTCCGAACGCCGGCTCGACCGGCTCGTCGGTGTCGATCGCCGCGATCAGCTCGACGAGCGAGCCATCGGCGGCGGCCGGCCCGGCCTCGCGCGCCGCCGCGGCGGCGGTCGGCCCGGCCTCGCGCGCCGCCGCGGCGGCGATCCACGGCACCGGCCGGGGGCCGACGATCGCCTCGACCGTCCGGGCGATCCAGCGCGCGCCCAGGACCTCGCCGGCGTTCACCGCGTGGTGCTCGAGCACGGTGGCGAGCTCGAGCGCGGTGGGGAACCGCCGCTCGGGTTCGTGCGCCACGGCGGTCATGAGGATGTCCTCGAGCGCGCCCGGGATCTGCGGCTTGATCTTGCGCGGCCGAGGCACGGTCCCCGACAGCACCCGGTGCAGCGACGCGACGTCGTTGTCGGCCCAGAATAGCCGGGTCCCGGTGACCAGCTCGTAGAGGATCACGCCGAGCGAGAACACGTCGGCGCGGCGATCGAACGCGTGGCCCTGGCACTGCTCGGGCGCCATGTAGGTGACCGTGCCGTGCATCGAGCCCGACAGGGTCGAGACCCGGGTCTCCTTGGCGATGCCGAAGTCGGCGAGCTTCACCGTGCCGTCGAGCCCGAGCAGGATGTTGCCCGGTGACACGTCGCGGTGGACCAGCCCGAGCGACGCGCCGTGGTCGTCGGTCAGCTCGTGGGCCTCGTGCATCCCGCGCGCGGCGTCGCACACGATCGCGAGCGCGACGCCGAGCGGCAGGTCGCGGACGGTGCCCGGCGCATCGGCGTGCATCACCGTGCGCAGCGCGGCGCCGTGCACGTACTCGAGCACGAGGTAGTCGTAGCCGTCGTGGATCCCGGCGTCGAGGATCGCGACCAGGTTGGGGTGGCGGAGCCGGCCGCCGATCCGCGCCTCGCGGCGCAGCGACGCGGCGACGCCGGCATCGCCGCGCAGGTGCTCGAGCGGCCGCTTGACCACGACGTGGCGCTGGAACCCGTACGCGCGGTCGATCCGCGCCAGGTCGATCCGCGCCGAGCCGCCGGCGCCGATCGCCTGGATCACCCGATACGGCCCGACCCGGTCGCGGTCCTCGGCGGCGGCGGTGGTCATGCGCTGGCGTCCTCGCTGCGCAGCGGCGGCCACGCCGGCGTGCTGGTCGCGAGCTGCGCGCGCTGGCGCACCAGCTTGACGACGTCGGCGATGCCGGCGCGCGACAGGTTCCAGCGCTCCTGGCGTGCGACCCGATCGAGGTCGTCGGCGAACGCGCGCGCCGTCGGGTGGCGATCGGCCGGCTGGCGCGCCAGGGCGCGACGCACGATCTGGGTCAGCGCGGCCGGGTAGCCGGCGCGCCGCTCCGCCGGATCGGGCACGTCGCCATCGAGGATGTGCTTCATCGCCAGGTTGTTGGCGTGCGCCGAGTACAGCCGGGTCCGGGTCGTGAGCTCGAACAGCAGCACGCCGAGCGAGAACACGTCGGCGCGGCGATCGACCGGCTCGCCCAGGATCTGCTCGGGCGCCATGTACGGCGCCTTGCCTTTGATCGATCCCGAGACGGTGTGATAGCTGCGCGACCGCGCCTTCGCGACGCCGAAGTCCGCGATCTTGACCTCGCCATGGACGCCGAGCAGGACGTTGCTCGGGCTCACGTCGCGGTGCACCAGGTGGAGCGGCGCGCCTTCGCCGTCGCGCGCGTCATGCGCAGCGTCGAGCCCGGTCGCGAGCTCGGCGAGGATCGCCACGGCGATCTCGAACCGCGGCGCGGCGCGCAGGTGGTGCAGCAGCGTGCGCAGGTCGCAGCCGGTGATGTGCTCGGTCACCAGGTACGCGCCGCGGTCGAACAGATCGAAGTCGAGGATCTGCACGATGTTTCGGTGGTGCAGGCCCGCGGCGATCCGCGCCTCGTCCACGAACATCAGCGCGACCCGCTCGTTGGCGACCAGCTCGGTCCGGATGACCTTGATCACCACCGGCCGCACGAAGCCGTGTGCCCCGAGCACCCGGCCGAGATAGACCTCGCCCATGCCGCCGCGCGCCAGCAGCTGGTCGATGTGATACCTGCCGAGCGTGGACTGCACGATGCCCGTCGATGATGCCACGGCGATCCGGCCACCGGGCCTGCCACCGCCGCGGCAGGTCGAGTTGCACGGGGTCGATCACGCCGAGCGCTTGGCCAGTCAGATCAGCGACTTCGCCGAGGTCGCGGGTGGCACGGATCGAGCACATGGCAGCAGCTGTTCGCGAGGACCCTGCAGCGCAGGCACCTCGATCCTGGCGCCTCGTGCGCCGGGCTCCGTTTTCGGCGGTCCTGGGGCTTCGCGCCCCTGAGCGCCTTCCTGGTCCCGCGCCGGCGGCCCACTCCGGCGCCGACCGGTAGGCTTGCGCCGTGCTGTACGTGGCGATCGCAGACACCAGCCAGCAGCTGGTCGAGACGGCCTCGCGCAAGAAGAAGATCGAGCGGCTCGCCCGGCTGCTCGGCGAGCTCGCGCGCGACGAGCGGCCGATCGCGGCGCGCCACCTGTCGGGCGACGTCGCGCACAAGCTCGGGATCGGCTACGCCACGGTCGCCGAGCTCCACGGCCAGATCCCCCCGGCGTCGGCGGCCTCGCTCACCGTGGTCGAGGTCGATCGCCGGTTCGGCGAGATCGCCGCGATGCAGGGCCCGGGATCGAACAAGGCCAAGCGCGACGCGTTCGGCGCCATGCTCGCGGCCGCGACCGCCGCCGAGCAGGGCTTCCTGGGTGCGCTCGTGGTCGGCGAGCTGCGCCAGGGTGCGCTCGATGCGCTCGTGGTCGACGCGATCGCGCTCGCCACCGGGCTCGCGCCGCGCGCCGTGCGGACCGCATACATGCTCGCCGGCGACATCGGCGCGGTGGCCGCCGCCGCGCTCGGCGACGGCGCCGCCGGGCTATCGCAGATCGGCCTGCGCGTGTTCCAGCCGGTCCTGCCGATGCTGGCCCAGACGGCGGACACCGCCGGCGAGGCGCTCGCCAGCCTCGGCGGACTGGCGGCGCTCGAGCTCAAGCTCGATGGCTTCCGGGTCCAGATCCACAAGGACGGCGAGCGCATCCGCGTGTTCTCGCGCGCGCTCAACGACGTCACCGCGCAGGTCCCCGAGGTCGTCGCCGCCACCGCGCGGCTGCCGGCGCAGCGCTTGATCCTCGACGGCGAGGCCAGCGCGTTCGGGCCGAGCGGCCGGCCGCTGCCGTTCCAGGACACGATGCGGCGCCAGGGCCCGCTGCAGCTGACCCTGTTCGACGCGTTGCTCGTCGACGATCAGACGCTGCTCGCCAGCCCCGCCCGCGAGCGCTTCGGCGTGCTCGACGAGCTCGCCCCGGGCCTGGCGGTGCCGCGGCTCATCACCGGCGATGCCGCCGAGGCCGACGCCTACTTCGACGCCGCGATCGCGCGCGGCCACGAGGGCGTGATGGCCAAGGCGCTCGAGGCGCCGTACGACGCCGGCAACCGCGGCGCGGCGTGGCTCAAGATCAAGAAGGTCTATCGCCTCGATCTCGTCGTACTCGCCGCCGAGTGGGGCTCGGGGCGCCGCCGCGGCTGGCTATCCAACCTCCACCTCGGCGCGCGCGACCCCGCGGGCGGCTGGGTCATGCTCGGCAAGACCTTCAAGGGCATGACCGACGAGATGCTCGCCTGGCAGACCGCGCAGTTCCTCGCCCGCGAGGTCGATCGCGACGGCCACATCGTCTACGTCCGGCCCGAGCTCGTCACCGAGATCGCGTTCAACGACGTCCAGCGCTCGTCGCGCTACCCCGGTGGCCTCGCGCTCCGGCTCGCCCGCGTCGTGCGCTACCGCGACGACAAGACCGCGGCCGAGGTCGACACGATCGACGCGGTGCGCGCGATCGCGATCCGCGACGGCGTCGTGCCGGAGTGATCGAT
>DASWRS010000590.1:0-11736 GCA_036403075.1 Kofleriaceae bacterium | reverse complement strand
GGAAGCTCCCGGACATCTGGGGCGCGTGTCCGACGATGGTGGACGTCGCGGCGAACGGCCTTCCCGCGCCTGGGTCCGAGGGCGTGCTGTACGTCGGCAGCTCGATCTGGGGCGCGCTGGACAGCAGCGCACGGCTGTACTCGCCCGGGCTGAAGTGGCCGCAGGAGCTCGGGCAGCGCTGGGACAGGCAGCGCGAGGCGCTCGGCCCCGACGCGCAGCGCCGGATGCGGCCGGAGGACCTGGCGTTCGACACCCTGGGATTCTCGATCTCGGACGCGCGGCCATTCCGATCACTGCCGACATCACCCGCCTATCACGACCTGGCGATCTCCGTGGATCGGCTGCGGATCATCGCGCGGGTGCCCGGGCAAGACGGCCTGCTCGAGTTCGAGCTGTTCGAGGATGGTGCGCCCCCGCAGGTGCTCGATCTCAGTACCATCTACAGCACGCTGCTGGTGCGCGATCCCGGGACCGGGCAGTACCAGCCGGTGAGGATGCAGATCCTGCATGCCAAGCTTCATGGAATCGAACCTCAAAAGAAGATCTCTGCGTGCCTCGATGTTCTCGATCCCCGGCTCTCCGATGCGTTCCAGGTGCTCGACTTCCGCAAGGGCGGTAACGTCGTCCTCAAGCTGTCCCAGCGCGGCTTCGCTCTGTTCGGTCGCGGCTGGCATCCGATTTCTGCCGCGGCGAGATCGGACCCGGAGATCGACAACAGCCGCGTGGTCACCTTTCTCGCGCGGCCCGCGGATGGGGTCAGCAGCATCCCTCCCGATGGCGACAACGCGATCGAGCTGATCCGCCAGGTGATCGAGCCGTACGTCGGAATCCGCGAGGTGTCCTCGCTCGCCGAGATCGCGCGGGACCTCAGCGAGCTCGAGTTCGTGCCCGACACGATCCAGATCATCGGCCACGGCGCCCCGGGCACCCTCAGCCTCGGCTACTTCTGGAACCCGGCGAAGTACACCGACGACGACGGCGGTCCGTTCTACCTCCTGGATAGCAATCCTTACGCGTACGGCGTCCTCATGCCGCACATCGCACCGCCGACCACCGTCCTGCTCGCCGGGTGCTTCATCACCTCCGACCAGCCGTCGCCGTGGATCGCGGACGGGCGTGCGCTGGTCTCGGATCTCCATGCGATGTGGGGCTGCGACGTGCTGGCGGGCGATGACCGCGTCGGCCCGCAGAGCTTCCGGGATGGCGTGTTCGTGGGCAGCAGGCAGGGCTACGTCGGCAACGACTGGAAGCAGCTGCCTGGATCGGCCGCCAGCCCAGCGGTGACGATGATCGCAGTGGGGCGCCCAGGCACCGGCTCGCCGCCAAAGCTCACGGACCTGACGATTATCGCGGCTCCGGCGCTCGGAAGTCTCAACCGCGTGTTCCTCGAGAGAACCGGTAGCTTGCCGAGCAACCTGTTCGACGACTATGCGGAGGAAGTGGAGCTCGGTCCGCTGCTGGCGATGAACGAGATCTCGTTCCGCGGCAGGCTCGGGGAAACCGAGGTCCAGCTCCACGTGATCTGCGACGGCAGGTTCCTCAAGGTCGTGACCGGCGGCGATCCGCTCCGGGTGCGCTACTTCCGCAAGGCCCCGCCGATGTTCCCCACGCCGCCGTCACAGCACGTGGCGTCTGCCGCACAAGCGCACGTACTCGCCCGGCTGCGGGAGAACCAGCTACGCCGGCTCGGGACCGTGTCACCTGGATCGCGTGCTCCGGGCAACGCACCCGGCGGCGATGCTTGCACCCAGAGCGCCACGCCACCGACCGCGAGCCCACGGCCGATGACCAACGGCCAGCCGAGCGGGTCCCCGCCGTCGCCCCCGCCGTGATGCCTCAGTCGTCGTCGAGCTGCGCGGCGCTGCGGTGCGCGTCGATCGCGATGCCGTACCGCTCGCACAGCCGGTAGAGCTTGCGGCGCTCGATGCCGAGCTGCCTAGCGGCGGTGCGAACGCGGCCCTGGGTCCGGCGCAGCGCGTCCTCGAGCTCGGCCGGCGTGGGATCCTGCTGCGGGGGCGTCGGGTCCACGGCAGGATCTGCGCCGTCGTGGCCGCGCAGCACCGCGCGGTGCGAGATGATCCGCGCCGGCAGGTCCTCGGTCCGGAACGGGAGCTCGTCGTGATCCGCGACCAGCGCCCGAATCACACCGCGTAGCTCGCGCAGGTTCTCGAGCCACGGATATAGCAGCAGGCACTCGAGCGCGCCGACCGTCCAGGGCTCGCCGTCGCCGGCGTACCCCGCCTCGCGCGCGAACATCCGGATCCACCTCGGGATGTCCTCGCGGCGTCCGCGCAACGGCGGTAGCTCGAGCGGTGCGTTGCTCGCGCGCAGCCGGGCGACGAGATCGCGGCGGAACTTGTTGCCGGCGACGGCCTGATCGAGGTCGACGTTGGTCGCGGCGACGATCCGCGCGGTGCTGTGCTTGAGCTCGCTGGCGCCGAGCGGGCGATACGCGCCGTCCTCGAGAAACCGCAGCAGATCGCCCTGCACGTCGAGCGCGAGCTCGCCGATCTCGTCGAGGAACAGCACGCCCTTGCCCGCGAGATCGACCAGGCCGGGCTTGTCATGGGTCGCCCCGCTGAACGCGCCGCGGACATGGCCGAACAGCTCGGACCGCGCGAGCTCCCGGGTCAGCTCGGCGCAGTTCTGGGTCACGAAGGGATGAGGCGAACGGTGCTCCGCGATTGCGCGGGCGACCCGCTCCTTGCCGGTGCCGGTCTCCCCCAGGATCAGGGCGTGGCCGGACGCGGCCGCGAGCAGCGCGATCCGGCGACGGACGGCCGCCGCGGCCGGCGAGACCCCGGGAAACTCCGGTGCATCGGCTCCGGTGTCGACGGCCGGCGCCGACGCCCTGAACACGAGCAGCGTGTCGCCCAGGCGGATGACGCTGCCGTCCTCGAGGTCGGCGCGGCCGGCGGACGCCAGGGTCCCCCCGTCCACGAAGCCGCCATTGCGGCTGCCGAGATCGACGACTTCCCAGGCCGACGCGTGGCGGCCGATCTTGACGTGCTGGCGCGACATCCGGTTATCGTCGATCTGGATATCGCAGCTCGAATCGCCGGCCTGCCGGCCCGTGGTCGTACCCGCCGCGCGGATCTCGTGCACGTGACCGGCGGAGTGGCCGTGAACGACGCGAACGTGTGCCGTGGTCGCGCTGCCGCGTCCTGCGAGCCGAGCGGCAGAATCGTCTTGCCGCTCGGTCTGCCCTGCATCGGTCATCGCGGCTAGGGTACACGACGGTCGTGTCGCGGCGGTGCCCCGGTGGCCGGCCCATGGGCCCGCCCATGGGTCGCCGGCCAACACTTCGGCGACATGCCGCGCGGTTCACGCGGTGATCGCGGTCGGCACGTCGATCGCAACCGGATCCGGCGTGGACCCAAACAAGTTGTGGAGCGAGCTCGCGAACGGTCATCTGTGGTTGGTTCTCGGCAGTGCGGCGATCTCCGGCGTGATCGGATCGGTGCTGCATCCACCAATATCCGATCCACCCGGTGCCGCCACGCCCCCGCCGCCGAAGCCACCCAGCCGAGGCTGGGCCGCGCTGTCGGGCGCGGTGGCGGCGGTCGCGTTGCTCTACGTCACCCAGCCAGACAGCGGGACCGCGCTGATCGGCGGCTCGCTGGTCGCAGGGTTCGCGGCCAATGCCGTCCTCGCCGGGCTGCAGGCGCGGGTGCTCGCGGCGACCTCCGCAGGCGCGGCGGCCGCGAACCTGCGCATGGCGGCCGCGTTCAAGCACGACGCGGATGCGAACGCGCGGCTTGCCGAGGAACGAGGCCGCGAGACGCTGCGGGTGTCGCGAGACCTCGACCAGCTGGCAAGCGCCGCGGAGACCGGCAGCGACCTCCGTCCGCTCGTGCGCGACCTCCGCGCCAGGCGCGACGGTCAGGCCCAGGCACCGGCCTGACCGCGCCGCCTCGGAGCGGCCCGTGTCGTGGCACTCGCGCGTCTGCGGATCACGGCGACAGCAGCAGCAGCACGGCGTCGCCGGTGAACGGCGGCGTGAACGTGTGGGTCTCGGCGGGCAACGTCATCATGCCGGTGTCGACGACCTGCCCGGTGGCCGGATTGAACCACTCGAAGCGGTACGCGCCCGAGGCCACGGTCAGGGTGAAGCTCGCGCCACCCGACGGCGGCGGCGTCGGCTTGTAGACCAGGTACTGGTGGCCGGGCTCGGCGAGGCAGTAGCCGGTCGAGCACAGCCGCGACGACGGCACCGCGCGCTCGAGGTTCAGGCGGTCGGCGTAGCGCCGCGTCCGGCCGAGCGCGTCGCGGATCGGATCCCACGCCGGATCGGGCCTGCCGCCGCTCGGGCTGTTGCGGCCGGCCCAGATCTCGAGGTAGGGGTCCATGAACAGCGGCGCCGCGCCGATGCAGAACGTCTGCCACACCCAGGCGCGCTGCGCCGCGACCCCGTCGCCCTTGAGCTGCGTCCAGCCGTAGGAGTGATCGGTGTCGTTGAGAATCACCTTGCGGCCATCGCCGGGCACGAGCTGCCCGACCGGCGAGATCCAGTCGGCGTGGCTGGCGAACAGATCATCGTCTACGCCGCCCGGGTACGCCGAGGTCATGCCGACCGGGTGGCGTTGCGGCTTGCCGGCCTCGACCGCCTTGACGAAGTCGATCATGTGGTACTGCCACGCGATCGCGGTGTTGTCGGTCTCATTGGCGATCTCGTAGAGCACGTTGTCGAGATCGTTGACCGCGTCGATCACCGCGCGGACGTAGGCCTCCTGGCGCGCGGTGACCGCGGGGATCGCGAGCGTGATCGCCTCGGGCCCGGTCGCGGCGACGCCGTTGACGTTGTTGCCCGCGCCGAGCGGGAACCCGCCGCTCGTCGGGTTGTACGCGTTGGCCAGGTCCCAGCCGTCGAACAGCATCACCGACACGTAGATCCCGCGATCGCGCGCCGCGCTGACCCGCGCACGCAGCCGCGTGAAGTACGCCGGATCGAGCTTGTCGAGATCGAACCTGGGCTTGCCGTCGGACGCGGTGCCCGGACCGGTGCGCTGCCACGGGAACTGCGCGAAGTAGAGCAGGTTCTGCGGGTCGTCGTCGAAGCTGTGGGGCTGCTCCCAGGTCCAGAGTCGCATGAAGTTATGATGATGAGCGGTGAGGAAGTCGAGGAAGCCGGCATAGTCGAACGCTGGCGGCGGATCGACATGGGCGCGATCCTTGAGATTGCCCCACGTGTGCGAGCCGGTGAGGTACACGACCTTTCCACCCGCGCTGAAGTAGCGCGGGTTGACCGGATCGACGCGAAGCGGTCCCGCCGCGGGGCCGGCGTCGCCGGGAGGCGGCCCGCCGCTGCCGTCGCTCGGACCACCGCCGTCGCTCGGACGACCGCCGTCGCCCGGGCTGCCATCGCCGGGCAGGGTCGGGCTGTGCGGGCTCGAGCAGCCGGTCCCGCATGCGGTCGCCCCGCCGCACAATGCGGCGGCCAGGATCAGTGCACCAAACGGACAGCGCGTGCGCAGCTCCATCCTCGACATCCTCCTCGCGCAGTGTAGCGCGACTCGCGGCCAGATTCGCGCGGAGATCCGGGGCAGCGGTTGCGATCGCGGGGCGGGCTCGCTAGCGTGCGGTGGTGGCATCCAGGCGGCGCATCGGTCGATGGCTGAAGCGCGGCGCGCTGGCGGTGCTCGCCGTGCTCGTCGTCGCGGCGATCGTCGGGTTCAGCGTCGAGGCGACGCGCTGGCGGCTGCTGCTGCTCGGCAAGAAGCTGCGCGGCGACGTCCGCGAGCTGACGTGGGGCGAGACGTTCCACATGATCGGCCCGAGCAGCCGCTACTACCTGCGTCCGATCGTGTCCGAGGGCCGCAGCGTCAACGGTGCGGTCCAGAATCCGTTCAACTCGGCGACCGATCGCGAGGACGGCAACAAGCTATTTCGCCTGCGCTGCGCGCCGTGCCACGGCCAGGACGGCGTCGGAGACCGCGGCCCACCGCTCAATCGCCCCGCGTACTCGCACGGCAACGCCGACTGGGTCGTGTACCGCGTCGTCGAGCGCGGCATCGCGGGCACCGGCATGCCGCCGTCGGGCCTGAGCGAGTCGCAGATCTGGCAGGTGATCGCGTTCCTGCGCCAGCGCCAGAACGAGGCCGCCGGCGGCGACCCGGGCGCGCTCGCCGCGCACGTCCAGGTCAACGTCACGCACGATGATCTGGTCGCCGCGCCGAGCCATCCCGACGAGTGGCTGACCCACGCGCGGACGTTCGATGGCTGGCGCTACAGCCCGCTCACCGAGATCACCGCCGCCAACGTCGGCAAGCTCCGGATGCGCTGGACCCACCAGCTGGCGACCAACGACACGATCGTCGAAAGCACGCCGCTGGTCGCCGGCGGCGCGATGTTCCTGTCGGTGCCGCCGAGCAGCGTCGTGGCGCTCGACGCCAGGACCGGCGACGTGCTCTGGCACTTCGGCCGCGATCTGCCGCTCCACATGTCGCTGTGCTGCGGCCGCGTCAACCGCGGCGTGGCGCTGCTCGGCAGCACGGTGTTCGTCGGGACGCTCGACGCCCACCTGGTGGCGCTCGATGCCGCGAACGGCGCGCCGCGCTGGGAGACCCGCGTCGCCGATGTCGCCGACGGCTACTCGATCACCGTGGCGCCGCTCGCGGTCGGCGACCTGGTGATCGTCGGTGTCTCGGGCGGCGAGTTCGGGATCCGGGGCTTTCTCGCCGCGTACGCCGCCGACACCGGCAAGGAGGTCTGGCGGTTCAACACCGTGCCCGGCCCGGGCGAGCCCGGCCACGATACCTGGGAGGGCAATTCGTGGAAGACCGGCGGCGCTCCGACCTGGGTCACCGGCGCCTACGACCCCGAGCTCGACCTCGTCTACTGGGGCGTGGGCAACCCCGCGCCGATCTACTCCGGGGTCGATCGCGAGGGCGACAACCTCTACAGCAACAGCGTGATCGCCGTGGCGCGCAAGACGGGAAAGCTCGCCTGGCACTTCCAGTTCAGCCCGCACGACGAGCACGACTGGGACTCCAACCAGACTCCGATCCTCGCCGACCTCACCGTGTCGGGCGTCAAGCACAAGGCGATCGGCTGGGCCAACCGCAACGGCTTCTACTACGTGCTCGATCGCGCGACCGGCGAGTTTCTCACCGGCACGCCGTTCGTCAAGCAGACCTGGGCGCGCGGCCTCGATCCGCACGGCCGGCCGATCCTCGCCGACGGCGGCCGGCCGACGCGCAAGGGCACGCTGATCTATCCCGGCGTCGGCGGCGGCACCAACTGGCAGTCGCCCGCGTTCCACCCCGGCCTGGGCCTGGTGTTCGTCCCCGCGACCGAGGGCAGCTCGATCTTCACCAACTCGCCGCCCGAGAAGCACCAGCCGGGCGCGCTGTTCGTCGCCAGCGGCTCGACGACGACCGAGCTCGATCCGATGGTCAAGGCGCTCGACGCCGCGACCGGGGAGAAGCGCTGGGAGTACCAGCCGCCGCGCGCCCACACCGTCGGCGGCCGCAGCGGGCTGCTCACCACCGCCGGCGACCTGGTGTTCGGCGCCTGCGAGGGCCAGCTGTTCGCGCTCGACGCCAGGACCGGCACCGAGCTGTGGCGCGTCGGCCTGGGCGGCATGACCTCCGCGGCCCCGATCTCGTTCACCCTCGACGGCCACCAGGTGATCGGCATCGCCGCCGGCCGCGCCGTGTTCCTGTTCGAGCTCTGACCCGACCCAGGGCCGTCGCCAGGCTCGCCACCCGGCATCCGCGAGGCGATCTACTTCTGGCCCGGCCGCGTTGCGTTCCGGGGCGTTGCCGAGCGCTGCCCGGCGGACTAGTGTCGCCCCCATGGCAGCCATCAACCCCGTGGTCCAGCTCGCCGCCGACGGCGAGATCGCGATCCTGTCGGTCAACTATCCGCCCGTGAACGCGCTGTCGCAGCAGGTGCGCGCGGGCATCCTCGAGGGCGTGCGCCAGGCGATCGCTGACGACAAGGTCAAGGCGATCGTGCTCGTCTGCGACGGCAAGACGTTCATCGCCGGCGCCGACATCACCGAGTTCGGCAAGCCGATGCAGCCGCCGAGCCTGGTCGAGGTCGAGGACGCGATCGAGGGCTCGCCCAAGCCGGTGATCGCCGCGATCCACGGCACCGCGCTCGGCGGCGGCCTCGAGGTCGCGCTGTGCTGCCACTACCGCGTCGCCGTGCCGTCGGCCCGGTGCGGCCTGCCCGAGGTCAACCTCGGCCTCCTGCCCGGCGCGGGCGGCACGCAGCGCCTGCCGCGCCTCGTCGGGGTCGAGCAAGCGCTCGACCTGGTGACCAGCGGCAAGCACGTCGACGCCCGGGCCGCCCACGCCGCGGGCCTCGTCGACGAGCTCGTGCCCGACGACGCGCTGCGCGCCAGCGCGATCGCCTTCGCCCGAAAGCTCGTCGCCGATCACCGGCCGCTCCGGCGGGTCCGCGATCTTGACGACAAGCTCGCGGCCGCGCGCGGCAAGCCCGAGGTGTTCGCCGCGTTCCGCAAGGCCAACGCCAAGAAGTTCCGCGGCTTCCTCGCCCCCGAGTACAACATCCGCGCGATCGAGGCCGCGGTCGACCAGCCGTTCGACGACGGCCTCGCGATCGAGCGCAAGCTGTTCATGGAGCTGATGGCCGGCACGCAGTCCGCGGCGCAGCGCTACGTGTTCTTCGCCGAGCGCCAGGTCTGGAAGATCCCCGACGTGCCCGACGACACGTCGACGATCCCGATCAAGAAGGTCGGCATCATCGGCGCGGGCACGATGGGCGGCGGCATCGCGATGAACTTCGCCAACATCGGCATCCCGGTGACGATCGTCGAGACCAAGCAGGACGCGCTCGACCGCGGCCTCGGCGTGGTGCGCAAGAACTACGAGCGCAGCACCAAGAGCGGCCGGCTGACCATGGCCGACGTCGAGGCGCGCATGCAGCTGTTCACGCCGACCCTCGACCTCGGCCAGCTCGCCGATTGCGACCTCGTGATCGAGGCCGTGTTCGAGAACATCGACATCAAGCAGGAGGTGTTCGGCAAGCTCGACCGGATCGTCAAGCAGGGCGCGATCCTCGCGACCAACACCTCGGCGCTCGACATCAACCAGATCGCGACCGCGGTCAAGCGGCCCGACGCGGTGATCGGCCTGCACTTCTTCTCGCCGGCCAACGTGATGCGCCTGGTCGAGGTCGTGCGCGCCCGCGACACCAGCAAGCCGGTGATCGCGACCTCGATGCAGCTCGCCAAGAAGCTCGGCAAGATCGCCGCGCTGGTCGGCGTCTGCCCCGGCTTCGTCGGCAACCGCATCCTCTACGCCCGGTCGCAGCAGGCCAACGCGATGCTGATGGAGGGCGCGATGCCGTGGGACATCGACAAGGCGATCTACGACTTCGGCCTGCCGATGGGCCCGTTCGCGATGTCCGACCTCGCCGGCCTCGACATCGGCTGGATCCCCGAGAAGTCGAAGAGCTCGACGATCCGCGAGGTCCTGTGCGAGCAGAACCGCCGCGGCCAGAAGACCGGCGCCGGGTTCTACGACTACGACGAGCAGCGCAACGCCCGGCCGTCGCCGGTCACCGAGCAGATCATCCGCGACTTCGCACAGCGCTCGGGCCAGCCCCAGCGGACGATCTCCGAGCAGGAGATCCTCGAGCGCTGCCTCTATGCCCAGATCAACGAAGGCGCCAAGATCCTGGAGGAGAAGATCGCGATCCGGCCGTCGGACATCGACATCGTGTGGATCAACGGCTACGGCTGGCCGGTGTACCGCGGCGGGCCGATGTTCTACGCCGACACCGTCGGCCTGCCCGAGGTCGTCGCCAAGCTCGAGGCCTACGGCCCCAGGCTCGGCAAGGACTTCACGATCTCGCCGCTGCTCCGGCAGCTCGCCGCCGAGGGTAAGCGCTTCTCGGACATGAAGTAGCCCGGTCGCGCGGCGGCGCCGGGTCGATCGAAGCGCTACCCCGCTGCTGCCCGTGTTCTCGGCTCGGGCGCGAGCTGCCTACCTGCAGCCTCGACCATCGCGGTCGATGCCACGAGCGATGTCGAAGCTGCAGCTCCTCCCCGTGGTCGCCGCGGTCCTGGCCGCGACGGTGGCACATGCCGAGCCGGCGCGCGCCGTGAGCCCCCCACCGCCCGATATCCGCGAGCAGGACCGCCAGCTCGCGGCCGAGTTCGCGGATGCGCTGGCGCTGCCTCCGATTCATCAACACGCGCTGCGGTTCGATTCGTTGATCGAGTTCCAGCCGGGCAGCACCCGGGTGTACTCGAGAGACCGCGAGAAGTTGATGGCGGTGGCCGCGGCATGGCGAGACCGCGGCCGGTGGACGACGATCACCGTCGAGAGCTACGGCTCGGATGCGTCGCTCGCCCGGCGTCGCGCCGACAAGATCCGCAGCTACCTGACCCGCTACGGGATCGCTGCCGAGCTGATCGTCGCGACCACGGCGGCCCGCGCCGGCGGCGGGGGCGTCGACCTCACGATCGCGCTGTGCGATCCGAGTTCGGCGAGCTGCGGAGTGGCCGGGCGCCAGCGCAGCGCGCAGATCGGGATCTAGCGGTCACGGCCGGCTGTTCGGGTCGGCGGGGTCCGTGCGGGCGTCGCGCTCGTCGCCGTCCCAGGCACCGTCGCCGTCGCGGTCGACGCCGATGCGCTGGCCCGAGCCCGGCGGCACGCAGGTGTAGGTGACCGGCAGGCCGGCGGCCGTGGCGAGCAGCCGCAGCGCGGCCTCGTCGATCGCCGGCAGCGCGCGCCGATCGGACCGGAACCGGCCCGCGCCAGCGTAGAGGAAGCCGGCCTCGATGCCGAGGATCTCGGTCTTGGCGACGAGATCGCACTCGCCGGCGTCGGCTCGGCGGCGGAGCAGCTGGACGCGCGCGACCGCCGCGGCCGGGCTCGCCGCGGTCAGCGTGATCTGCTGGCCCACGGCCGGCGCCAGGTTGGTGGGGAACGCCAGCAGGAACGACTCGATCTGGGCGCGCTGGACCTCGCCCTCGGGGCCCTCGGGCAGCCCGCCGTTGCCCTCGCCCGTGAACAGGACCGAGAAGACGATCGCGTGGTGGAACCGGAACAGCGTGTCGATCCCGCCGTCGTGCAGGAAGCCGAAGCCGCGGACCTGGTCGCCCTTGAAGCCGGTGTCGTCGAGCAGGATCGCGGGATTGGCCGGATTACCGAACATCCCGACCTTCTGATACAGATTGCGTAGCTGGGGGACCTTGAACAGCTGCGGATTGCCCGCAAAGCTCGACATCCCCGACGTGCCGAAGAACCCCGGCGCGGTCGTGCCCGGGTTGCCGGTCGGGTCGATCGTGTGGCAGCTCGCGCAGCGCAGCACCGGGCAGTTGCCGTCGAGGCAGCCCACGAAGCCGCAGTTGGTGTGCTCGAACAGCTGGTGCCCGGCCTCCTGATCGGGCGTGAGCACGTTGTCGAGCGGCCGGTTGGGGTTGGGCGGATACTTGACCTGGAGGATGAAGTCGGTGAACGCCGCCATCGCCTCCGCCGGGATCGGCGCGTTGCGGCCGAGCAGATCGGTGAACCCGCCCTGGAACTTGGCGAACGCCGCGCGCTCGTCGAACGTGCCGCTGTCGGGCTGCGCGGTCGGCGCGTCGTTGCCTCCGGTGCGGTCGCCGCGCCAGTGCATCGGGCCGTGGTTGGCCATGCCGCGCAGGCTCTGGGTCGTCATCGGCCCCTTCATCGGGTGGAAGATCTGCTCCATCGGCTGGCCCGTGGCCTGGTTGAACACCGGCGTGAGGAACGGGCCCGGATCGTGGACCACCGGCGC
>DASWRS010000589.1:0-11467 GCA_036403075.1 Kofleriaceae bacterium | reverse complement strand
GCGCGCTCACTCGACCCAGGTGATCCGGCTGGCTCGCCCGTCGGGCGACCGCGTGCGCAGGGCGATCCGGCCGGACACCGCCACCGGCGCCGTGTACCGGACCCACGTCTTGCCGCGATCGGCCGAGTACTCGATCGCCAGGCCGGGGAACCGGACGCTGGCGTCGAGCATGCCGCCGGTCACGACGGCGCCCGGCATCGGGATCCGGTAGTTGATGCCGACCGCGCGCGGCAGCTCGCTACGCAGATCGACCGCGCGGTACGCGCCGAGCCGCGGCAGCACTTCCTGGCCGAGGCGGTTGGCGAACCGCGCCCAGCTCGCCGGCGCGTCCTGCGGCTCGGCCGGCTCGGGGTTCCACGCTCGCTCCGCGACCCCGAGCAGCTTGGGGAACGCGAAGTACTCGACGAGCTCCGGGGTCTTGAGATTTTCGCCCCACAGGAGGCCCTGCATGCCGATGATGTTGGGCTTGCCGGCCGCGGTCAGGTGCTCCTTGGTCGCCCAGGTCGCCGGATCGATCGGATTGCCCATCCGGTCCTGCGTGCCATTGGCGTAGATGTCGAATGGCTTGTACTCGAAGGTCTTCTTCTCGTCGACGAAGTTGGCCCAGTAGTAGCCCGGCTCGTCGGGATCCTTGGCATACGCCAGGTCCATGTAGAGGTTGGTCGCGTGCGCCAGGACGACGCGTGAGCCGGCGTTGGCGTAGTGGTACGCGTCGTCCTCGCGGCCCCAGCCCCAGACGTTGCTCCACGGCATCGGGATGAACCCGGGCAGCGCCAGGCCGCTGTGGATGATGTCGTCCCAGCCGGTCATCTCGGCGCCGGTCGCCGTGATGATCCGGTTCCACCGCGTGAAGAACCGGTTGAACAGCTCGGGATCGGTCATCGCGTGGGTCGCCGGGTTGGCCTTGCACGCGGGCGAGCCTTGCCACCAGACGTTGGCCGCCAGGCCCGGCAGCTCGTCGCCGCCGCCGTGGATCGCGACCAGCGTCGCGCCTGCCGCGCGATACCGCGCCGCGACCTCGCGGACCACCGTCGACAGGAAGGCATACGTGCTGTCGAGACAGGGATTGAGGAAGTTGTCGGTGTAGCCCTGCACGCTGGTGTGCGCGGACGTGTCGTCGGGATCGAGCAGGCGGAACTCGGCGGCCCTGCGCGGGCTCGAGCGATGCAGCGTGTCGAAGCGGTGCTCCATCGCCTGGACCGCGGCGCGGGCGTGCCCCGGCACGTCGATCTCGGGGATGACGTCGATGTGGCGCTCCGCGGCGTACGCCAGGATGTCCTCGAAGTCGCGGGTGGTGTAGAAGCCGCTGCCCTGGCCGACGAAGTTGACCGTGGCGGTCTCGAAACCCTGATAGGCCGGCGCGACGCCGCCGTTGGCCTCGGTCTGGGTCCGGGGCTTGCCGGCGACGTGATCGCCGGGCGCGAGGTCGTTGCCGTCGCCCAGCCCGGCGTGGAGCATGTCGGCCTCGGCGAGGTCATGACCGCGGCGGCCGCCGAACTGCGTGAGCTCGGGGATGCCGGGGATCTGGAGCCGCCAGCCCTCGTCGTCGGTCAGGTGGATGTGGAACTTGTTGAGCTTGTAGTACGCCATGACGTCGAGCAGCTTCTCGACCGTCTCCTTGGGCTGGAAGTGGCGGGCGACGTCGAGGTGCATGCCGCGGTACGCAAAGCCCGGCGCATCGGCGATGTGGACGGCGGGCAAGGCGATCTGCCGCGGCCGCCGGCCCGGCTCGGCGGCGGCCATGTCGGCGTCGGCCGGCACCAGCTGGCGCAGGGTCTGGATGCCGTGGAACACGCCGGCCGCGTCGCTGCCGCGGATCACGACCCCGCTGCCGGTCACGTCGAGCACGTAGGCCTCGGCGTCGGCCCGGCGGTCGCCGTCGATGTCGAGATTGGGATCGATCGCGAGCGCGATCGTCACCGCCGCGTGGTGGCCGTGGACCTGCGCGTCCTGCCGCGTGATCGACGCGGCGAGCACGCCGTCGAGCGCGGCGGCCAGGTAGGCGGCCTCCCGGGCGAGCGCGCGGGAATGCTCGATCGCGACGCGGCCGGCGAGGATCAGCTCGCCCCGGCCGCGCTCGACCCGCCGCGGCGCCGGCAGCAGCCGATCTTCGAACGCCAGCCCCTGGCGCGCCGGGTTCTCGGCGTGGCGCACGGCCGCGGTCTCGACCGGCGTCACGTCGCCGGAGAACCGCGTGGTCTGCCGCGGGTCCGCGGCGTCGATCTCGATCGTCGCCGGCACGGCGCGCGCGGTGCCCGGCGGGCCGCCGTCGAACGCGACGTGGAACCCGGCGGGCGCGTCGGTCTTGAGGATCGCCCAGGCCTCGGCGAGGAACCGCAGCGTCCGGTGCTGGCCGGGCGCGAGGGGCACGAAATTCGGCAGCGGCTCGAGCACGAAGTAGTCGCCGCTCGCGGCGGCGTCGGCCTTGGCGATCCGCACGCCCTGCCCGGCGAGATCCTGCACCGTGGTGCCGTCGCCCTCGCCGTCGGCGAGGATCCGCCGCACGAAGCTGAAGTACAGGTGCCACCCGTCCGGACCGAGCGCGGCGCGGCCGCGGTTCTCGACGGTCAGCTCCGAGACGAAGAACCCACCGTTGGCCGAGTGATCGACCGGCCGCCACGCGACGGAGAGCTCGGTCGACGCGGTCCGACGCGCCTCGGCGGATTCGCCGGACTCGCCGGGTATCATCGCGCACGCCGGCGCGAGGCTGCACAGGACCGCGGGGACCAGCCAGCGCTTGGCGCGCGGCGGCGGGATGGTGGACTTGGTGGGTTTGCTTGCTGACTTGGTTGCTGGCTTCATCGCTGGCTTCATCGTTCCCTCCGATGTTCGGGCGCACGTCTCGCGTCACCGGGCGTGTCTGCGCCCGGCGGGTCTCTGCGATGCTTCACGCCGCGGTCACGAGCGCGGCGCGGGGCCCGGCGACGCCGGCCCCCCAATGTTGCGAGCTCAGGTGACGGTCACGCTCCGAGCGACTTGGGCGCCGGTGTCTGCGCCCGCATCGCGTCCTGGATCTCGCCCGCGACCTGGTCGGCGAGCGGGCCGATGATCACCTGGGCGCTGCCGGCGGTCAGCCGGAGCACGCCGCGCGCGCCGAGCTGCTTGAGCGCCGCCTCGTCGAGCCGGGCGTTGTCGACCAGCGCGAGCCGCAGCCGGGTCGCGCAGGCCTCGACCTCGAGCACGTTGCCGCGGCCGCCGAGCGCGGCGAGGTAGCTCGCGCCGCGGGCCGGCGCGATGACCGGCGCGGCGACCGCGAGCGGGATCGCGATCGGGTCGCCCATCCCGCGGTCGGTCGCCGCGGTCGCCGCCGCCTCGGTCTCGCGGCCCAGCGTCTTCAGATCGAAGCGCGCGATCACCACCCGGAACATCCCGTAGTACACGGCGAAGTAGACCGCGCCGACCGGCAGGAGCAGCAGCGGGTTCGTCGCCTTGTTGAAGTTGATGACGTAGTCGAACAACCCCGCCGAGAACCCGAAGCCGAGCTTGACGTGGAGCAGGCTCATGATCACCAGCGCGAGGCCGGTGAGCACCGCGTGGACCAGGTACAGCACGGGCGCCAGGAACATGAACGCGAACTCGACCGGCTCGGTCACGCCGGTGAGGAACGAGGTCAGCGCCATCGACATCAGCACGCCGGCGACCAGGCGCCGGTTCTGGGTGCGCGCCGAGCGGTACATCGCCAGGCACGCGGCCGGCAGGCCGAACATCATCACGGGGAAGAACCCGGCCATGAACGCGCCGGCGCTGGGATCGCCGGCGAAGAACCGGTTCAGATCGCCGGTCGCGCCGTGGTAGTCGCCCAGGATGAACCAGGCGATGTTGTTGATGATGTGGTGCAGGCCGGTGACCAGCAGCAGCCGGTTGAGGAAACCGTAGATGAACAGGCCGACCTCGCCGGACGCGACCACCGAGCGGCTGAGGCCGTCGAGGCCCGCGGTCACGTAGGGCCAGCCGAAGCCGAAGACCAGCGCCAGGCCGAGGCAGCAGAACCCGGTCGCGATCGGCACGAAGCGCCGGCCGCCGAAGAACGCCAGGTACGCGGGCAGGTTGGCGTCCTTGAACCGGTTGTACATCGCGCCGGCGATCAGGCCGGACAGGATGCCGGCCGGGACGCTGATCCGCGACACCAGGTGATCCTTGAACTGCGCGGCTGCCAGGTCCTTCGCCGCGCCGGTGAGCGTGGCAACCACGTCGGGTGGCACCGCGACCAGCGCCGCGGCGGCCTTGATCGTGACCAGGAACCCGACCGCGCCGGCGAGCCCCGCCGCGCCGTGGCCCTCCTTCGCGAAGCCAACGGCGACGCCGACCGCGAACAACAGGCCAAGGTTACTGAAGATCGCGTCGCCGGCCGCCGCCACGAACGGAACGTTCAGGAGGTCGGGCTGGCCGAGGCGGAGCAGCAGCGCCGCCAGCGGCATGACCGCGATCGGCAGCATCAGGGCGCGGCCGAGCTTCTGGATCGCGCCAAACGACGTGCTCGTCACTGTGACCATCGCGTCCTCCGATCGGGCAAGGGCAAGGGCAAGGGCAAGGGGCCGTCGTGGGCCGCGAGGCCCGGCCAGGTGTTCACGACCAATGCACGCACGGCGTCGGCGCCGCCCTGCGCCAGCGCCGCCGCCGCGATCTCGCTGCAGCGCGCCGCCGACAGGGTCCGGATCAGCGCCTTGATCCCGGGAACCGCGGCCGGCGCGACCGACAGCGTGCGGATCCCGAGCCCGAGCAAGATCGGCACGGCGCACGGATCGGCGGCCGCCCCGCCGCACACCGACACGGGGCGGCTGCGGGTGCTCGCTCCGCGCACGGCGCTCGCCACCAGGCGCAGCACGCCCGGATCGAGGCTGCCGGGCGCCGCGACGCCGGCGTTGCCGCGATCGATCGCGAGCGCGTACTGGGCGAGGTCGTTGGTGCCGATCGAGAAGAACTCGGCGTCGCCGGCCAGCTGGTCGGCCATGAGCGCCGCGACCGGCACCTCGATCATCGCGCCGAGCGCGACCGGCGCGGCCACCCCGATCGCGCGCCGCGCGTCGTCGAGCACGGCGCGCACGGCACGCAGCTCGGCGAGCGACGCGATCATCGGGACCATGATCCGGCATGCGCCCACCGGCCGGACCCGCAGGATCGCGCGGAGCTGGGTGCGCAGCAGCGCGGGGTGGTGCAGCAACAGCCGCACGCCGCGCACGCCGAGGGCCGGGTTGTCCTCGCGCGGCATCGGCAGGTACGGCAGCGGCTTGTCGGCGCCGGCGTCGAGCAGCCGGATCACCAGCGGCCGCCCCTGCAGCGCATCGGCGATCTGCTGGTAGCGCGCCGCCTGCTCGTCCTCGCCGGGCGCGCTCCGCCGGTCCATGAACAAGAGCTCGGTGCGGAGCAGGCCGCAGCCGTCGGCGCCGAGCTCGAGCGCCGCCGCGGCCTCGCCGGTTGTCCCGGCCTGGCCGAGGTTGGCGAGCACCGCGATCTCGATCCCGTCCTCGGTGCAGGCGCGCTGGTGCGCCGCGGCTCGCTCGCTGCGGCCGCGCGCCGCACGCCCGGCGATCGCGCGCTCGGCGGCATCGCGGGTCGCGGGCGCGGGGAACACGTGGACCGTGCCGCGGTCGCCATCGACCACGATCGGCGCGCCGTCCGGTACGCGCAGCGCCGCGTCGCCGAGCGCGACCACCGCCGGCACGCCGATCCCGGCGGCGAGGATCGCGACGTGCGAGGTCGCCCCGCCGCGCGCGATGCACAGCCCGGCGAGGCGGCCGGCCGGCACCGCTGCGAGCTCGGACGGCGACAGCTCGCCGGCGACCAGCACGGCACCGTCGGGGAGCTCGGCCGGCACGCGGCTGACGGCGCCGCCCGCGAGCTGCGCCAGGGTCCGGCGCTCGAGATCGTCGAGGTCTCCGGTGCGCTCGGCGAGCAGCGGATTGCCCAGCGCGCGCAGCCTGGCCGAGAGCGCGCCGAGCGCCGAGCGCCACGCCCAGCCCGCGCTCCGCCCGGCGGCGATCTCGCGCCCTGCCGCGTCGCCGAGCTCCGGATCGTCGAGCAGATCGAGGTGCGCGCCGAAGATCTCGCGCGTCGCCGCGTCGCCGCGGGCCGCCGCATCGCCGATCGTCTGCTCGAGCTCGCGCCGCACGCCGGCGAGCGCCGCGGCGAGCCGGGTCTGCTCGACCGCGCCCCCGGCGCCGTCGCGCGCGATCTCCGGCGCGCCGCACGCGTCCGCCAGGCGCACTGCCCGGCCGATCGCCAGCCCGGCCGCGGCGGCAGTGCCCTCGAGCACCACCTCGTCGCCGGCGGCGAACGGTGCGATGGCGGTCGGGGCCATGGCGGCAGGATCGGAGATCGACGCGCCGGCCTGGCCGAGCCCGCTGGCAGTCGGCTCCGAGCCGGCACCCGGCGGCGTCGCCCCGACGGCATCGCCAGGGCCGCGAACGACCCTCGTCACCGTCTCGCCCGTCGCAGGGTGCGCGCCCGTGGCCGAGCCGGACAGGTTCGAGATCGACGCGCCGGCCTGGCCGAGCCCGCCGATCGCCGGCGCCGTGCCAGCCGGGCTCGACGCGGGCGCGGTCGGATCGCCCAGCCCGGCGGCGACCAGCGCCGCCAGCTCGCGCACGATCACGTCGGCGCCGGGTCCGGTCGCGGAGATCGTCAGCTCGTCGCCGCGCCGCGCATCGAGCGTCATCAGCGACGTCATGCTCTTGCCGCTGGCCGAGCGCTCGCGGCACGCGACCGTCACCTCGCCGGGATGCTGCCGGGCGCTGCGGCTGAACGCCGCGGCGGGGCGGGCGTGGAGGCCGTGCGAGATCGCGAGCCACGCGTGGGCCACGGCGGGCGCAGCCGTCGCTTCGGTTCCCGCCTGCCCGACCTGCACCGCCACGTCGGCCGCGCGCGCCTCGACCGCCGGCGCATCCGCGCGCGCGATCGCCAGCAGGAAGTCACCGGCGCTGACCTCGCGATCGAGCACGCGATCGACCACGGTGAAGCCGTTGCCGACCAGCAGCACCGGCGTGTGGAGGCTGCGCGCCTTGCGCGAGACCAGGTCGAGATCGAAGCGGATCAGCAGGTCGCCGGTCCGCACGCGCTGGCCGTCGGCGACCGCGACCTCGAAGCCCACGCCGCGCAGCTCGACCGTGTCGACCCCGATGTGGAGCAGGATCTCGGCGCCGCCGTCGGCGCGCAGCGTGCACGCGTGGTGGGCGCGGTGCACCGAGACCACCACCCCGTCGCACGGCGCGCGCAGCTCGCCCGAGATCGGATCGATCGCGACGCCGTCCCCGATCAGCCCCTGCGCAAATGCCGGGTCCGGGACCTCGTCGAGCCGGGTCGCCCAGCCGGCCAGCGGCGCCGCGAGCACCAGCACGCCCGACTGGTCCTCTCCGGGGCCGCCGGAGACAGGCCGCGCGCGTTCGGGCGCCGCATCGGCGGTGCCTCGCGCTCTGTCGTCGTCAACTGGTATCATATTGGACTGGCTTACAATACCAATCTAGTACGTGACTTCAAGCAAAAAATGCGAGCGCCGTCATCGTATGCAATTCAATTACTTGAAATACAAACCTGGAACAGGACCCACCCGCGACCCCGGGGGCTCGGCTTCGACTTGCTCGATTGGTTGTTCATTGGTATCATCTGGTCGTGCATCTACGAAGAGCGGGACGGGTACCATGGCGGTGAGCGATGTGGCTCGATTCGACAAGGACGCGCTGTCCAGCCACCTGCCGCTCCCGCTCTATCTTCAGCTCGCGCGTTACGTGCGCGGCATGATCATCGGCGGCAAGCTCGGCCACCGCGACGCGCTGCCGAGCGAGCGCGAGCTCGCCGAGCGGTTTGCCGTGTCGCGCGTGACCGTGCGCAAGGCGCTGCGCGAGCTGTCCGAGGAGGGCCTGCTCGATCAGATCCAGGGCGCCGGCACGTTCGTCAACCGCGCGCCGCACGTCGAGCAGCGGCTGTCGACGCTGACCAGCTTCTCCGAGGACATGGCGTCGCGCGGCCTGGCCGCCGGATCGCTGTGGCTCCACAAGGCGATCTCGGTCGCCACGCCCGAGGAGGCGCTCGCGCTCGGCATCAGCCCCGGCGCGACGGTGAGCCGGATGCAGCGGCTGCGCACCGCCAACGGCGCGCCGATGGCGCTCGAGCTCGCCGCGATCCCGACGCTGTTCCTGCCCGACCCGCACGGCGTCGAGGGCTCGCTGTACGACGCACTGCGCGCCCGCGGGTTCCCGCCGTTCCGCGCGCTGCAGCGGCTCACCGCGATCCGGCTGTCGGCGGAGCAGGCCGTGCAGCTCGGGGTCACCGAGGGCGCGGCCGCGCTGTACGTCGAGCGCCGCACCATGCTCGAGGACGGAACACCGCTCGAGTTCGTGCGCTCGCAGTACCGCGGCGACGCCTACGACTTCATCGTCGAGCTCAGCCTCAACGGCGGCGGCCGGCACCACGACGGGTCGCGATGACGAGCGCCGCGCCCGCGCCCTCTGCCATGGCGCGCGAGGCCGCGCAGGCGGCCGACGCGGCCCGCCTCCAGCTCGCGCGCTGCGGCGATGGCTTCGCCGAGCTCGGCGCGCGGCTCCGCCGCCGGCCGCCGCGGTTCGTCGTCACCTGCGCGCGCGGCAGCTCCGATCACGCCGCCAGCTACGGCAAGTACCTGATCGAGACCGAGCTCGGGCGGGCGGTCGCGTCGCTGGGCCCGAGCATCGCGTCGGTCTACCACCGGCCGCTCGCGCTCGACGATTGCCTGTTCGTGACCGTGTCGCAATCGGGCCAGAGCCCCGACCTGCTCGAGCTGACCGCGGCGGCCCGCGCCGGCGGCGCGCTCGTCGTCGGGTTCATCAACGACGAGGCCGCGCCGCTGGCCGCGCTGTGCGACGTGGCGCTGCCGCTGTGCGCCGGCCCCGAGACCTCGGTCGCGGCGACCAAGTCGTTCCTCTTGTCCGGGCTGGCGTTCCTCCAGCTCGTCGCGCACTGGAGCGGCGACCCGGCGCTGGCCGAGGCGGCCGCGGCGCTGCCCGGCGCGCTCGACGCGGCCAGCCGGCTCGACTGGTGGCCGGCGCTCGCGCCGCTTGCCGGTGCGACCAGCCTGTACGCGCTCGGCCGCGGCACGGGCCTGGGCGCCGCGCTCGAGATCGCGCTCAAGCTCAAGGAGACCTGCCGGCTCCACGCCGAGGCGTTCAGCACCGCCGAGGTGCTGCACGGCCCGCTCGCGCTGGTCGATCGCGGCTTCCCGGTCCTGGTCGTCGGCCAGGACGACGACTCGGCGGCGACGACGCGGAGCGCGGTCGCGCGCCTGGTCGGCCTCGGCGCCGGCGTCCGCTCGACCCTCGAGGTCCCCGGCGCGGAGCTCCTGCCGACGCCACCCGCGGCGCCGCCGGCGATCGCGCCGCTGTGCCAGGTCCAGAGCTTCTACCTCGCCGTGCACCGGCTCGCGGTCGCGCGCGGCCTCGATCCCGACGCCCCGGCTCACCTCCGCAAGGTGACGGAGACCGTGTGATGCGGCGCCTGCTCACCGGCGCGCGGCTGTTCACCGGCGATCGCGTCATCGACGGCCACGCCGTGGTGATCGACGGCGAGCGCATCGCCGCGGTGGTCCCGGTGGCCGACGCGCCGGCGGATGCGCGGCCCCGCCACCTGCCCGCCGACACCCTGCTCGTCCCCGGCTTCCTCGATGTTCAGGTCAACGGCGCCGGCGGCGTGCTGTTCAACGACACGCCCACCGCCGAGGCCGCGCTCGCGATCGCCGCGGTGGCGCGGCGCACCGGCACCACGGCCATCCTGCCCACGTTCATGACCGACGAGCCGGCCAAGCTGCGCCAGGCGTGCGAGGCCGCGATCGAGGCGATCGCCCGGCCGGGCGGCGGCGTGCTCGGCCTCCACCTCGAGGGCCCGTTCCTCAGCCCCGAGCGCCCCGGCGTGCACCTGCCGCGCTGGATGCGCCCCCCCGACGCCGACGACCTCGAGCTCCTGGCCTCGGTCGCGCGCCGGATCGGCGATCGCGGCCGGCTGCTCGTGACCCTGGCGCCCGAGTGCGTCGACGATCGCGACATCGCGCGGCTCGCCGCCGCCGGCATCACGCTCGCCGCCGGCCACACCGCGGCCACCCTCGAGCGCACCTGCCAGGCGCTGGCCGCCGGCGTCCGCGGCTTCACCCACCTGTTCAACGCCATGCCGCCGGTGGTCAACCGCCAGCCCGGCCCGGTCGCCGCCGCGCTCGCCGATCGCGACGCGTGGTGCAGCATCATCGTCGACGGCCTCCACGTCGATCCGGCGCTGCTCCGGCTGCTCGTCCAGGTCAAGCCGCCCGGCAAGGTCCTGCTGGTGACCGACGCGATGCCGCCGAGCGGCACCGACGCGACCTCGTTCACGCTGTTCGGCCGGACGATCCAGCGCGACCACGGCCGGCTCGTCACCGAGGACGGCACGCTCGCCGGCGCCGACATCGACATGGCCGCGTCGGTGCGCAACTGCGTCGAGCTGCTCGACCTGCCGCTCGAGGACAGCCTGCGCATGGCCTCGCTCTACCCCGCCGCGTACCTCGGCCTCGACGACCGGCTCGGCCGCGCCGCCCCCGGCTACCGCGCCGACCTCGCTCTGCTCGGCCCCGACCTCGGCGTGCTCGCCACCTGGGTCGGCGGTGACGAGCAGTGGGTCGGCGGCTGACGCGAGCGCCCGGCCAGCTCCCGGCTAGAACCACCACTCGGTGCGGACGCCCAGGAAGTGCGCGACCTTGGTCGGCCCCATCGCCTGCAGGTACGGCGACATCAGCTGATCGACCGCGGCCTGGTTGTACAGGCCCAGGGTGTAGATCAGGCGCATCTCGGGGCGCGCCCAGGCGCTGCGCTCGCCGGTCGGCACCACCGCCGGCGCGACCGACAGCTTGACCGCCGTGCCGGTCGCGCGGCCCTCGTCCTTGCGGGCCTGGAACGTGCCCTCGGTGAGCAGGTGGAGCTGGTCCGAGAGGTAGAACGTCGCGCGCGCGCCGAACGAGTAGTCGAAGCGGCTATTGGGCACCGCCGGCGACGGCGCCGGGTCGTAGTCCGTGCTGCCCCGGCTGAAGTGGAGCGTGCCGTAGCCGTTGACCGAGACCAGCTTGTCGAGGTTCCACAGGAAGTGCTCGACGACCTCGAGCCCGAGCGCGCCGCTGTAGGTGCCGTCGAGCCCGGGCTGGCCGAACGTGCTGTAGGTCGAGCCGCCGCTCTCCGCGCCGTTGGCGATCCGGTCGCCGACGCGGACCGACGCGTCGTTGAAGTCGCCGCCGCCGAGGTCGAGGTGGAGCTTGACGCCCGCGACCGCGCCGTAGTCGGTCGGGTTGACGCCGGCCGCCGCGTCGCGCTTGGCGTTGGCCGACTTCGGGACCACGTGGAATTCGCCGAGGCCCTGCACGAACGTCGTGCCGGCGCCGAACGGCACCGCGTACTGGGCGATGAACATGGTGCGCTCGCGCTGGACGATCGCGGGCGTCGACGGCGCCGGCAGGCCGGCGTTGAGGTCGGTCGCGAAGAACGCC
>DASWRS010000588.1:0-18676 GCA_036403075.1 Kofleriaceae bacterium | reverse complement strand
GAGCTGGTGCTGCAGCGGCTCCGTGCGGCGCTTCCGGCCGGCGCGACGGTGCCGCCCCCCAGGGGGATTCAGTTCCAGCTCGTTCCCGTCATGCCGCCGGGCTCGCGATGACCGCGGAGCGCGCCGCGTCCTTCCCCTCATCCAGACACAACCCATCTTCCACCAGACACTGAAAGGTAACATCTCATGAGGTCCAAGCTTCTTTGTTCCCTCGCCGCGCTCGTCGCAATCGCAAGTAGCACCGCGTGCGGCACCTGCGGGCCCGACATGGCCGCGCGCGGCTCTGCGTCCGCCGCGTGGTCCATCACGGTCGGGGGGCAACCCGCAACATGCGCGCAGGTCGGCGCGGCGTCGGTCTCGTTGCTCCTGCACAGCCGCGCGAGCGGCAGCGACACCGTATCCTCGTTTGCCTGTACCCAGGTCCTGGGCGCGACCTCGCCGGTCGTCGCCGGCGCGTACGATGCCACGCTCACGCTCCACGCCGCGGACGGTGCCACGCTCGCCGCAATGCCCACCCAAGCGTCCGTGTCGATCGGGGCGGGCGAGGTGACCGCGCTGCGACCCGCCGCGTTTGCGGTCTCGGGCCGCGGCAAGCTCGTACTCTCCTTCGCGACCCTTTCGACGCGCAGTAATTGCCTGCCGCACGACCAAGGAGGCGCCGGCCTCACCGGTGAGGTGATCTTTTTCGAGCGGATCGGCGGAGGGTGCGCGGCGGTGACGTTCACGCGATCGCGTGGGAACACCACCATCGGTACGTACACGGTCAACTGTAGCGCCCCGCCGGTGGCCAGCTGCATCGAGCGCGACGAGACTCTGTCGATCGATGATCTCGAATCGGGCCCGTACGCAATTAGCGTGAGCGCCCTCGTCGGCACGACCCGGTGCGCGCTCGGCAATGACGTCCTGTCGGTTCCCGCCGGTGCTACGCTCACCAAGCCGATCCAGCTCGCCCCGCAACAGGGCCCGAGTTGTTGAGGTCTCTATGGACTCGCTCACTGCTCCTGTGCCGATCACGCCCGCCACGCTCTCCGGCGATGTTCCGAACTCCGCGGTTCGAGCTGACAGTCCGACCCGCGAGCACGACTGCATGACTGCCGAAGAATTGGCGAGCTGGCTCCGCGTGAACCGAAAGACCGTGTACGAATACGCAGCTCGCGACGTGATCCCCTGCCGGCGCCTGGGCCGAAGGCTCGTATTCCTCCGGCCGGCCATCACGGCCTGGCTGGCGGGATCGTCGACGGGAATCCCCCCGTCCAGACGTCGCTAGGGCCCCGCTCGGTCGCCGCTAACCCCGCAGAATCCCAAACCGATCCCGGTTTGGGATTTTTGCCATTCCGTGCACTGGAAAGTGCCTGTCTGGCGTGTATAGTCGTCTCCGCAATGCAGTGCGGACGACGACTGATGAAAGGCAATACGCCGATGTCAGTCTATCGTACCACGGATGGCCGGTTTCGCTTTCGCGTCACGGCCTACTACGTCAATGGGACGACGTGCCGAATCAGCGGCACCGCCCCCAAGCAAGAGAACACCCGGGCTGCAGCCCAGCGCTGCGAAGCGGAAGCGATCGCGTGGTACGCCACGCAACCGCCGCCGCCCGGACCCGCGGAAGGAGACACCACCCACCACACCACCGATACGCGCGACGCCGCGTCCGCGGCTGCGCCGGCTACCGAACCCGCGCCGGTCGCTCCGGCGATCGTGGAACCCGCCAGGCCCCCTGTGCCGACGCTCGCCGCGTTCGCGCCGGTGTACCTGGCGAGCGCCCGCCTGGAGAACGCACGGTCCTGGCTGCAATCGAAGGAGGACATTCTCACGCGGTACCTGATCCCGCTGGTCGGAGACCTCCGGCTCGATCAGATCGACTGGGCCGTGGTCGAGGACGTCAAGGTGAGCCTCTCCCGCACCCGCAACGCGCGGCTCAAGCGGGAGGTGCAGATGCTCTCCCCCAAGACGATCAACAACGTGTTGACCGTGCTGGGGCACGTCCTGGAGGTCGGGCGCAAGCGCTACCACCTCGCGAGCGTCCCCGAGATCTCGCGGGTCAGGGTGCCGCTTCCGGACTGGGACTTCCTGACGTTCGAGGAAGCGGACCGGCTGGTCGCGCACGCCGACGGCATCTGGCGCCACATGATCACCCTGGCGCTGAACACCGGGCTGCGGCGCGGAGAGATCCTGGGGCTGCGCCAGGACGAAGACGTGAACCTCGCGAGCGAAAAGATCCGCGTGGTCGAGAACTACGTGCGCGGGGAGTTCAAGGCACCCAAGAGCGGCAAGCCGCGGGAGATCCCCCTCAACGTGCGGGCGAAGCAAGCCCTCGCGGCGAGTCGCCACACGCGCGGCGAGCGCGTGTTCTGCGATGCGGCCGGCAAGCCGTTCACGCAGGGGGTCATGGCGAGCCAGTTGGAACGCGCATGCCGGCTCGCCGGCCTGCGTGTCATCGGCTGGCACGTTCTGCGGCACACGTTCGCCAGCCACCTGGTGATGCGGGGCGTGCCGATCCGCGTGGTGATGGAGCTGATGGGGCACTCCTCGATCGTCATCACCCAGCGGTACGCCCACCTGGCCCCGGGCGTCGACCAGAACGCGGTGAGCCTTCTGGATCGGCCGAGCGCTGGCCTGAGCGAGCGCCCGGCGCCCGTCGAGCCGATGCCGAGCCACGCAGCCCCGACCGCATCCCGGCCGTCGACGCCGACCGCCCCGGAGCGCGTGAAAACGTCGCGCGCGGCACGCGCCGATCGAGCGAAGGCCCGGGGCGAGGCGCGTTCCGTGGCAAAGAATCGGCAAGAAACGCAGCCCGAGCCGGTACTCAACTGAAATCGTTGGGCCCCTTCCGGGGCGCACGCCCGGAAGCGCAGCGAGGAGCGTACTGGCCGTACGTGACGAGCGAGAACCGGCCGTACGCCCCGATCTGCCCGCGCCGCGACGGTCGCAGCCGGCGGCGTGGTGAATAAAGCGGGCTACGTCACCGGGAAGCCGCGGTCGCGCATCAGCGCGTTGCTGTCGGCGTCGCGGCCGCGGAACCTGCGGAACGCTTCCTCGGGCGGGATCGAGTTGCCGACGCTCATGATCGAGTCGTACAGGCGCTTCGCCGTCTTCTTGTCGTAGAAGCTACCGGCCTCGACGAACGCCTCGGCGGCATCGGCGGTCAACGTGTCGGCCCAGAGGTAGGCGTAGTAGCCGGCCGAGTAGCCATCGCCCGAGAAGATGTGGCCGAAGTGGGTCGGCCGGTGCCGCATCACGATCTCGGACGGACAGCCGATCTCCTTCATCGTGCGCTTCTCGAACTCGGACGCATCGATCGGCTTGTCGGTCGGCGCGGTGTGGATCTTGAGGTCGTAGATCGCCGATGCCAGGTACTCGACGGTGGTGAACCCCTGGTTGAAGTGCTTGGCCTTGTCGATCTTGGCGAGCAGCTCGGCCGGGATCGGTGCGCCGGTCTGGTAGTGCCGCGCGAACTTGTTCAGCACCTCGGGCGTGGTCAGCCAGTGCTCGTTGAGCTGGCTCGGGAACTCGACGAAGTCGCGCTTGACGCTGGTGCCGGCGAGCGTCGGGTAGTGGACGTTGGAGTTGAGGCCGTGGAGCGCGTGGCCGAACTCGTGGAACATGGTCCGCGCATCGTCCCACGAGATCAGCACCGCGCCCGAGCCCTTCACGAAGTTGGCGTTGTTCGAGACGATCGGCGCGAGCGGCTCCTTGAACGTCTCCTGGGTCCGGTACTCGTTCATCCACGCGCCGGAGCGCTTGCCGTCGCGCGCGTACGGATCGAAGTACCACAGGCCCAGGTGCTTGCCGCCGCGCAGCACCTCGTAGACCGTGACGTCGGGCTGGACGACCGGGACGTCCTTGACCTGCTGGAACGTGAAGCCGTAGAGCTGGCCCGCCGCCCACATCATCGCCTCGCGCATCTTGTCGAGCTGGAGGTACGGCTTGACCTCGTTCTGATCGAGGTCGTACTTCGCCTTGCGGACCTTCTCGGCGTAGAACCGGTAGTCCCACGGCTCGATCTTGAACGTGTGGCCGGGGTTCTCGGCGTCGGCGACCTTCTGCATGTCGGCGACCTCCTCGCGCGCGCGCGCGACCGCCGCCTTCCAGACCTTCATGCACAGCGCGAGCGCCGCGTCGGGCGTCCGCGCCATGTTGTTGTCGATGATCCAGTGGGCGTGGCTCGCGAAGCCCAGGAGCTTGGCCTTCTCGGCGCGCAGCGCGAGGATCTCGGTGATCACCGGCCGGTTGTCGTGCTCGCCGGGGTGCTCGCCGCGGCTGACCCACATCCGCCAGCCCTTCTCGCGCAGGTCGCGCCGCGCCGAGTAGGTCAGGAACGGCTCCATCGACGACCGCGTGTTGGTGATCAACCACTTTCCGGCGAGCTTCTTGGCCTCGGCCGCCTCCTTGGCCGAGGCGCGCAGCGTGTCGGGCAACCCGGCGAGGTCGGCCTCGTGATCGAGCGCGAGCGAGTTGCCCTCCTCGTCGGCGAGCTCGTTGAGCCCGAACCGGGTGTAGAGCGACGCGAGCTTGCCGTTGATGTCCTTCATCCGCGCCTTGTCGGCGGCGCCGAGCGCCGCGCCCTGGCGCGAGAAGCTCTCGTACACGACCTCGACCAGCCGGAGCTGCTCGGGGTTGAGCTTGGCGGCCTGGCGGCCGTCGTACACCGCCTTGATCCGGGCGAACAGCTGCTCGTTCTGGATCAGCTCGTCGCCGAACGCCGCGAACACCGGCGCCATGTCCTGCTCGATCTTCTGCATCTCCTTGTCGCTCATCGTCGACGTGTAGACGTTGAACACGTTGCTCGCGCGGTTGAACGCGCGGCCCGAGTTCTCCAGCGCGACGATCGTGTTGTCGAACGTGGCCGGCGCCTTGGCCGACGCGATCGCGGCGATCTCGGCGCGGTTGGCGTCCATCGCCTTGAGCAGCGAGGTCTTGAACTCGGAGACCTTGAACTTGTCGAACCGGGGAAACCCGCCGTGCGGGCCGGTCCAAGGGGCAAGCAACGGATCATCGGACACGGCGCTTCCTTTCGCGAACGACACAGGTGACGACCACAGGTGACGGCCGGCGGCCAGCGCGGCCGTCGCGGCGGTGGACTGCAAGAACGTGCGTCTCTGCATGGCGGCTCCTCGCCGCCACGATACTCCGATCGCGCGCGGCCGGCCCGGCCTCGCTCGCGCTGCAGCGGCGATCCGGCCCGCCCGATGCGACGCGATCCGCGTCGCACCGCGTCGCGGACCGGCCTGCCGGACACGCGCTGCGATGTCTCCCGAGCGACACGGCGCCTCGCGGTCGGCTCAGCGGCGCCTCGGCCGGGCCCGCGCCTGCGGCCGACGCGCGGCATCGTCGTCGATCTGGCCGACGCGCGCGGCCCGGTCGCGCCAGAACCCGACGACGGCGAGCGGGATCGCCGGCCACAGCAGCGGCGCGAGCAGCGGCTGGGTCAAAACGCCTGCGACCTGCAGCACGACGATTGCCGCGAGCATCGCGAGCCGGGCCCGCGCGTACCACCGCCGCCGATCGCCGGGCAAGACCAGCACGAGCACGTCGAGCGGCAGCAGCACGAGGCAGGCCTCGTTCCACCGCAGGTACGACAGCGGGCTGAGGATCGCCAGGCCGGTCAGCACGGTGCCGAGCACGACGTAGGGGATCACGGCGACGGCCAGGCCGAGCCGCTGGCCCCGCCCGATCAGCCGGGTGATCCACGCCGGCGAGGTCAACAGCACGATCACCAGCGCGAACCACACCCGCCCGCTCGGGCCGTCGCTCGGCGCCGGCTCGCCCTGGCGCTCGTACACCGCAATCGGCTGGATCCCCCACAGCGTGGTCACCGCCTCGCGCAGGTACTGCGGCAGGAACATCCGCTCGTAGTACGTCGGCTTGCGGTCGGTGACCCGGCCCATCGCGAGGTCGGTGACGAGCAGCGGGATGCGCATGCCGAGGAAGCCCTGGCGCGCGAGGTCGCGGAACGTCCGGTCGTCGGTCGGCACGGTCATCGCCGACAGCTTGCCGCCGGTGGCGTTGTCGAGGACGTCGCGCACGCGGGTCGTGCAGTTGTCCCAGAAGTGGTCGTACGCGTAGTACTTGTTCTCGTCGAGGATGTCGTGCTCGAGCTTGTCGATCACCTTGTGCTTCTGCTCGGGGGTCAGCGGCAGCGGCTGGACCCAGATCGTGCGGTCGGTGTACTGGTAGATCGACAGCATCTCGGCGACCGAGGACTTGCCGACCCAGAAGCTGCCGGCGCCGCGGAAGAACCCCCACGCCATCCCGATCGGGTGGTGGAAGTCGCCGATGCCGTAGTTGTAGCAGCGGTCGTCGCGGCTGTCCTCGTAGCGCACGCACAGCGCGATGTGGCCGTGGCGCTCCCAGATCAGCGAGCCGACGCCCATGGTCACCAGCTCGATCACCGGCTTGTCCTGGTAGAGCTTGGCGATCTCCGGCGCGACGGCGATCCGGCGACCGTCGCCGGGCTCGGCACGGGCGGGCGCGGCGCGGAGCACGAGGACCACGGCGAGCACCGCGAGCACGACGGAGGTCAGGAGCACGGTGGCCGAGGCCGCGGGGCGGCGGGTCATCGCCGGAGTGTGTTGCGCGGTCCGGTGCGACGCAAGCCCAACCGCAGGGCAACGCGACGCGCGCCACGCGGGGCAGTCTGCCGCCGGAGCCCTATGATACCCAGTGCCAGCGCGCGCGGGTCGAGGTCCCGAGCACGAGCTCGGTGTCGCCGGTCAGCTGGATCAGCCGCGCCTTGGGCTGGCCGGACTCGCGCGTGCCGTTGAGGCTCGCGGTGTCGATCGCCAGGATCGCGTCGTCGATCTGCAGGAGCAGCGCGTGGACCCGCGACAGCGACGGGTCGTCGGCGAGCTGGGCGTTGCTGCAGCGCGCGTAGCGGCCGATCAGCACGCCATCGCGCAGCTCGTCGTGGCCGATCCGGATCGTGCCGCGGTTGCGCGGGCCGATCAGCTCGAGCGTGCCGGCGATGTCGCCGCTCTCGACCAGGCCGTCGCTGGTATCGCGCGGGCCGTGGGTGCGGATGATCAGGCTGCGGTGGGTGATCGAGGTCGCCAGCGTCGGCAGCTGCGGGAGCCGCGGCCCGCGGCGCACCGAGCCCAGGGGGTTGTTGTCGAGCTCGTCGAAGTACACGCGCTCGGGCAGGAACGTCCAGGCATCGGCGGCGCTGGTCGGCCAGTCGGTCGGATCGCCGAGCGGCATCAGGAACAGCGCGTAGCCGCCGACCCGCAGCAGCCCGGGGCCTTCGCAGCGCACGCCGCGCAGCGCGCGATCGTTCTCGTCGGAGAACCCGTCGGTCGTGCGCAGATCGAGCGCGCGGTAGCGGACGTTGGCGCCGGGCCGCCAGTCGTGGACCGGATCGAGCACGATCGCGAGGTGGCGCAGCGCGAGCCGGGCGTGCGCGTTGAGGTAGAGATCGCACTCGTCGTGACGGCCGATGATCGCGGCGACGTGGCGCCCGACGCGCGCGAGCAACCGGACCAGGCCCATCGGCCGGCCGGTGGCCTCGTCGACGGCGACCAGTGCGACGCCGGGCTCGTTGACCTCGCGGCAGCGCGCGGCGAAGCCGGGATACGCCGCGATGAACAGCTCGCGAAACCCGCGCCGCGGCTTCGGTGTCGTCGAGGGCTGGAGGCAGGTGACGCTGTTGCTACCGTTGCCCCGGATCTGATCGCCCCACAGATCGACACCGATGGTCTTCATCGACGTCCGGCGCCCCGCATAGAGCGACGGTAGCAGAGACCGGCCCCGCGTGTGGCATTCGTTGGGGTAGCGAGTTGCGTGAGATGGCGGAGGGTGGGAAATACGGGCATGTATGTGAAGCGCGCTGTTCTGGCAATGCTGATCGCGTGTCACAGCGGTTCTCCGTCGCCGTCTCCCGGATCGGGGTCCGGTGAAACGTCCGGCCCGGTGGCGGCGGCGCCTGGCTCGGCGACCGCGCCGGCCGCGACGCAGCAAAACGACGCACCCCGGCCCGGTAACGCCCCACCTCCGCCGGCACCCGGTGCGCCAGGGCCCGGCTCGACGGCGGGAGCCGCGACGGGAGCGACGGTCGGTTCCATTCCCGGAACAGCTGGTGGAACAGCCGGCGGAACAGCGACCGCCTCGACGGGCGGCTCGCCGAACGGATCGCCGAACGGGGCACCGAAGAGCTCGACGACCGGCTCGGGGAAGGTGTCGGCGTCGCCCGCCGGCACGACCGGTCCCGGCATCGGCGAGCCCTGCGGCCCCGGTGACCGTTGTGCCGGTGGGCTGTCATGCCTGCGGTACTACGGCTTCGCCGGTACGCGCGGCCCCGAGTTCCGGAGCTGCGAGATCCGCTGCAGCGACAGCTCGGCGTGTCCCAAGGGCACCAGCTGCGTCGCGGTCTCCGATGGACCGGGTCAGGTCTGCCGCGCGCTGTGACGCGGCGCGTGCGCACGGCAACGCTTGCCGTGCAGCCGGCCAGGTCCTCTTCGATCGAGAGGGGGCCTTCCGATCACCCCCCTCCGGGGATGGCCCGGCAAGCCGGTCGGATCAACCTACGCGACGATGCTCAGGTCTTCTTCAGCGTCAGCGCCAGCTGGATCGTCAGGTCGTTCTGGACCGGCGCGACCTTGGGGTCCTTGGAGTCCTTGCCGACCTTGAAGTCGAGCCGCGAGAACGTGGACTCGCCCTTGATCCGGATGCTGTCGGCGGTCTGATCGACGACGTCGAACGTGATCGGGTACTTCTTGGTCACGTCGCGGAACTTGACCGTGGCCTCGCCGGTGTACGTCTTGTCCGCCTTCTTCTTCACCTTGTCGATATCGACGGTGATCTTGGGATACTTCTTGGTGTCGAGGAAGTCGGGGGTGTTGAGGTGGGCGTCGCGCTTGTCCGCGCCGGTCTTGAGGCTGGTGGCGTCGATCTCGATCGTCGCCTTGCCGCCCTCGACCTTCTTCGGATCGAAGGTCGCCTTGACGACCTTGAACGACGTGAACTGCACCTTGACCGGATCGTCGGGCTTGGCTTCGGCGTGCTTGGCGAGCACGACGATGGAATCGGGCTCGGGATCGGCGGCGAACACCGGGCCGGAGGCAGCGAGCACGGTCGACAGAACGAATAGCTTGAACAGTTTCATGATCAGCTCCATGCGCCAGATCGTCAGCCGCTGGTGTGGCGCATCACCAGCGATACATGAACTGGAATTCGATCGCCGTCGAAATCGCCGGCGTCACCCGCGAGTGCGGTCTCCTTGATCACCACGGCGAAGTCGCCCTGGACGAGCAGTACGTCGCCGGTGAGGTGCAGCCGCGCCAGCGCGGCCGGATCCGGCTTCTTCATCGTGCCGGTGATCTCGATCGGATGGGTCTTGCCGATCAGCGACAGCGTGCCGCGGGCACGGAACGCGACCGCGTTGGGCCCGGCCTGGCCGGCCGCCACCACGCGATCGAGCGCGACCGTGATCCGCGGATACTTCGCGACGAGCAGGTACTCCTCGCGGGCGTGGGTCGAGCGCAGGTCGATCCCGGTGTCGACCGAGGCCGCGTCGACGCTGACCTCGCCGGAGAGCGGCCGGGTCAGATCGTGCGGATCGCCCTGCCACGCGCCGCGGATGCCGCCGCCGAACTGGGCGTCGAAGGTCTCGTGGCCGGCGGACAGGTGCGCCGTGATCGACGTCCCGGGGTGCGCGACGACCTCGTAGCGGCCGGCCGGCGCGTCGATGATGCCGACAATGCCGGACTCGATGCCCCGGATCGTCTCGGCGGGCAGCGTATCGAGCCCGTTGCTCGGGCCCGGCCCGCTGGCGAACGCCAGGATCGGCACGGCCAGCGGCACCGCGCCGGCGATCCACGTCGCCGCGCGCAGCACCGAGGCGCGGCGGCCGAGCCGGGCCTCGCGGCGGCGGATGATCCAGCCCGCGATCACCAGCGCCGCGGCGATCCCGGCGATCACCGCGCAGACCTCGAGCCCGATCCAGACCGGGTGGCGCGGGCTGACCTGCCAGCCGAGATCGGGATCGGGCACATAGAACCGCTTCTCGATCGCGGTGTACAGGTTGTGAGAACCCTGGATCTGCCAGCGCGCGAGCGCGGCGACCAGCGCCACGATCGGCAACGCCACCGGCGCGAACGGCGATCTCACGAGTCCTGGGTAACCCGATCTCCGTCGCGATGCACCTCGAAGATGCGCAACATTGTGTTGCGATCGTCGGAAACCGCGGCGACGCCGGCCGAATGAATATCGGTCCGCGTTGCTACGTCCCTGGCGGGCCCGCGGCCCACGTCACGCTCCGCGCATTCTCCGCGTCATTCTACCAGCGCGCGGTACAGCGATGGCCGGCGGTCGCGGAAGAACCCCATGCTCGCCCGGATCCGGCGGATCTGCTCGAGATCGAGCGTGGCCAGCGCGATGCCGGCCTCGTCGCGGCCGAGCTCGGCGAGCTTGTCGCCGCGCGCGTCGGCGATGAACGAGCTGCCGTAGAACGTGATCGGCCCGGGCGCGCCATCGCCTCCGCCTTCCGTGCCGATCCGGTTGGCCGCGACCACCGCGACCGCGTTGGCGACCGCGTGGCCGATCATCACGCGCTGCCACGCGTCGCGGCTGTCGAGCTCGGGCTCCTCGGGCTCGGAGCCGATCGCCGTCGGGTAGAACAGGAGGTCGGCGCCGGCCAGGGTCATCGCGCGCGCGGCCTCGGGGAACCACTGATCCCAGCAGATCGCCACGCCGATCGTG
Source organism: Kofleriaceae bacterium (assembly GCA_036403075.1). GTDB lineage: Bacteria > Myxococcota_A > Polyangia > Haliangiales > Haliangiaceae > JABFXX01. The sequence goes on along the minus strand of DASWRS010000588.1, from coordinate 7,984 downwards.
CCGAACCGGGTCGAGAACGCGCGGAACCCGGTGTTGCCCGGCTTGAAGAAGAACTTCTCCTGATAGCCCGGACCATCGGGGATGTGGGCCTTGCGGTAGACCCCGAGGTGGCGGCCGTCGGCGTCGAACACCGCGACCGAGTTGTAGTGCTCGGGGCCGGCCTGCTCGAAGAACGACACGGGGATCACCACGCCGAGCTCGGCGGCGAGCGCCTGGAAGTGGCGCAGGGTCGGGTGGCGCTCGGCGGGGTGGGCGCGGCCGAAGTCGGCCTCGCGCTGGGTCCGGCAGAAGTAGTGGCCCTCGAACAGCTCGCTCGGCAGGATGATCTGCGCGCCGCGCCCGGCGGCCTGCCGGACCAGCGCGGTCACCCGCGCGACGTTGCCGGCGACGTCGTCGGTCAGCGCGGTCTGCAGCGCGGCGACGGTGACTTGCATGGCGCGACCTTACCTCACCTCGACCGCACCTCAACCGCCGCGCGCGGCCGCTACCCGGCCGGGGCCGGCGGCACGCACGGCTGCTGCTGGGTCGAGCAGTGGAACGCGCCGCCGCCGACCACGACCGGCTTGCCGTCGATCGCGACGGCGCGGCGGCCCGGGAACATCGCCGCGATCGCCGACACGGCGGCGTCGTCGGCCGGCACGCCGTAGGTTGGCACCACCACCACCGTGTTGGCGAGGTAGAAGTTCATGTAGCTCGCCGGCATCAGGTTGCCGGCGGCGTCCTCGACCGCGCCCGGCGACGGCACGGTCACGACCTCGAGCTTCTCGCCGGCGGCGGTCCGCGCGCCGCCGAGGTCGGCGAGGATCCCGGCGAGCGCGTCGTGGTTGGGATCGCCGGGCGCCGGCTCCATGCACGCGACCACGCCGGGCATGACGAAGCGCGCGAGCGTGTCGATGTGGCCGTCGGTGTGATCGTTGGCCAGGCCGCGATCGAGCCAGACCACGCGCTCGGCGCCGAGCGCCCAGGCCAGGCGCGCCTCGAGCGCGCCCTGGTCGAGCCCGGGGTTGCGGGTGCCGCCGAGCAGGCACTGCCGCGTGGTCAGGACCGTGCCCTCGCCGTCGACCTCGATCGCGCCGCCCTCGAGCACGAAGTCGAACGCCGCGCCGCGCACGCCGGTCCGGACGATCACCCGGGCCGCGACCTCGGCGTCGCCGTCCATCAGGTACTTGCCGCCCCAGCCGTCGAACCCGAACCGCGCGGCCGACAGCTCGCCGGGCCGGGTGACGAAGATCGGCCCGGTGTCGCGCAGCCAGACATCGCCGTAGCGCATCCGGTGGAATCGCACGCCGGCGGTGGCCTTGCCGAGCAGGCCGCGCGCCGCGGCTTCGTCGTCGGCGCCGCGCACCAGCAGCTCGACGCGCTCGCCGCGCGGCCGATCGCCGTCGAGATCGACGATCGCGGCGACCATCGCCATCAGCGCGCGCTGCGGCGCCTCGAGGCCCTCGAGCCACTGATCCGGGTCGTGCGGCCACGCGGTCCACACCGCGTCGTGGAGCTCCCATTCGGCGGGCATGCGAAACATCTCCCGCGTTCTACCAGACCCGGGCAGCCCGGGCCGGCCATCGCCCCGCGCGCTCAGCTCCAGGCGCCGGGCGGCGGCTCGATGCCCAGCGCGTGGCCGCGGCGCGCCGAGATGAACGCCTGGGCGAAGGCCTGGGCCGAGGAGAACCGCCGGCGCGGATCCTTGGCCATCGCGACCGCGAGCACGTCCTCGATCTCGGGCGACACGCGGCCCAGGGTGCTCGGCCGCACCGGGGCGGTGTGGACGACCTGGTAGACCAGCTCGGCGAGCTCGCGGCCCTTGAACGGCGAGCGGCCGGTCAGGCAGCGGTAGGCGATCGCGCCGAGCGCGTAGACGTCGGCGACGTGGCTGACCTGGCCGCCGGAGGCCTGCTCGGGGGCCATGTACTGCGGCGTCCCGACGATGCCCTCGCCGGTCAGTGTGCCCTCGCTGCCGAGCACCTTGGAGACCCCGAAGTCGAGGATCTTCCAGGTCGCGCCGCCGTGGAAGAACAGGTTGTGCGGCTTGAGATCGCGGTGCACCACGCCGGCGACGCGCGCGACCTCGAGGCCGCGCGCGACCTGATCGAGCAGCACGACCAGCTCGTCGGATGGCATCCGGCTCTCGGCGCGCAGCCGGCTCGCCAGGTCGGTGCCGTGCAGCCGCTCCATCGCGAGGTAGGGCACCGGCGCGTCAGGCGGCGACAGCTCGTAGACCCGCACGATGTGCGGCGACTCGAGCCGCGCCGCGACCGCCAGCTCGCGGTGGAAGCGCTCTACCAGGGTCGAGCTCGCGGTCGACCGCGCGTTGAGCAGCTTGATCGCCGCGGGCGTGCCGTCGCTGCGCACCGCCTCGTAGACCTCGCCCATCGCGCCGCGGCCGAGCACGAGGCCGAGCCGGAAGCTGCCCATGGTCTGGTGGGTCCAGCGGCCCTCGTTGGCGCGGTTGGCGCGCTGGGCGTGGTCGACGACCTCGGCGAGCGCCTGCTCCTTGTCGCCGATCACCCGCATCGCCTGCTGGAGCTCGGCGAGCGCCCGCGCGTTCATGCTGCGCGCCCACCGGCCCAGGCCATAGCCCGAGACGAGGAAGCCGATCACCAGGACCTCGGCGACCCAGAGCTGGCGGCGCTCGGCGAGATCGGTCGCCAGGATGCCGCGGTCCGCGGCCCAGCCCAGGATGATCGGCAGCGCGATCGCGAGGTGGCCGCCGACGCCGATCACCAGGGTCGCGAGCGCCGGCCAGCGCAGCCGCCCGAGCGAGATGAACACCAGCGCGAGCATGTTGACCATGACCACGGCCGAGTACGGGCCGAAGTACACCAGCGCCGGCAGGAAGCCGATGTTCGACAAGAGCCACAGGACGCCGACCGGCACCGGCCGGTAGAGCTCGGGGCGCGACGTCAGGTACAGGAGCGCCACGTTGCACGCGCCGAGCAGGCTGGCGCCGAACCAGAACGCGTAGCGCGCGGTCGGATCACCGCCGAGGAACCCCGATAGCAAGATCGCACCCATCGGCGCGAACACGCCGAAGGTGTGGAAGGCGCGCATCCGCGACAGATCGCTCTTGTCGAGCGCCTCGGCCGCGGTCGTGACCGGGCGCGCCGACGCCGTGCCCCAGTTCGACGGCCGCGCGGTGGCCCGCGAGCCGGCCGCGACGTCCGCGATCGCCCGCGGCGAGTCGGCCTGCGTGCCGAGCTGGGTCGCTCCCGGCAGGTCGGCCTCTGTCGCGTCGGGCTGCACCGGAACAAATACTAGCGCGACTCGCCGATCGGTCCGGAAGGAACGCAACGTGGGCAAACGTGCGTGTTCACCTACGCTTCGAGCCCGACGTAGATGTGCTGGACGTCGTCGTCCTCATCGACCTCGGCGAGGAACGCCTCGACCTCGCCGCGCGCGGCCGCATCGTCGAGCTTGACCGGGTTCTTCGCGCGCCAGCCGATCCGCAGGGCCGCGACCGTCCAGCTCCGGCCGGTCAGCGCCTTGCCGACCGCGTCGAGGTCGGTGGGCTCGGTGTAGAACCGGAAGCCGCCGTCTCCGTCGGGCTCGAAGTCCTGCGCCCCGGCCTCGATCGCCGCCTCCTCGGGATCGGCGCCCTCGGGCGGCGTGGCGTCGACCAGCCCGACGTGCGCGAAGTCCCACGACACCGTGCCGTGGCTGCCGAGCTGGCCCTTGCGGAACAGGACCCGGATGCTGGTCGTGGTGCGGTTCTTGTTGTCGGTGACGCACTCGACGATCACCGGCACGCGGTGCGGCCCGAAGCCCTCGTAGGTGACGTGCTCGTAGTTGACCTGCTCGTCGAGCAGGCCGGCGCCCTTCTTGATCGCGCGCTCGAGCGTGTCGCGCGGCATCGAGTGCCGCTTCGCGCTCTCGACCGCGGCGCGCAGCCGGGCGTTGCTGTTCGGATCGGCGCCGGCCTTCGCTGCGATCGCGATCTCCTTGGCCAGCTTGCTGAACACCCGGCCCTTGGCGTTTGCGCTCGCCTGCCGGCCGGCGTGCTTCCATTGTGCGCCCATTTCTGTTTTATACCGCCGCGCGCGCGCCGCAGGACGCGGATCGCGCCTCGGCTTGCCGAAGTTCGATACCGGCGGGTGTAACGTCGCCGGCCATGCAAGGCCGTCATGTCGTGGTCACCGGCGGAAAAGGCGCGCTCGGCGGCGCGGTGGTCGCGTGGCTCGAGGGCCGCGGCGCGGTCGTCCACGTGCCCGACATCGCGACCGTGGACCTGTCCAGCGAGGCCCAGGCCGTGGCGTACTACGCCGCGCTGCCACCGCTGTGGGCGTCGATCCAGCTCGCAGGCGGGTTCGCGATGGCGCCGATCGCCGAGACCTCGTTCGCCGATCTCGAGAAGCAATGGCGGATCAACACCGTCACCTGCTTCCTCGCGTGCCGCGAGGCGGTGCGATCGATCCGGCGGGCGGGCGGTGGCGGCGGCCGGATCGTCAACGTCGCCGCGCGGCCGGTGGTCGTGCCGGTGGCCGGCATGACCGCCTACGCCGCGTCCAAGGCCGGGGTCGCCGCGATCACGCAGTCGCTCGCGGCCGAGCTGGTCGGCGACGCCATCCTGGTCAACGCGGTGCTGCCGTCGATCATCGACACGCCGGCCAACCGCGCGGCGATGCCGTCGGCCGACCACGCGGCGTGGCCTCGGCCCGCCGAGCTTGCCGAGGCGATCGGGTTTCTCGCCTCGCCGGCCAACACGTTGACCTCGGGCGCGCTGGTGCCGGTCTACGGCCGCGCCTGAGGCGCGCCGCCGCCGCGCTGACGCCGCCCCCACGCCTCGGCGCCGCCGCCCGGCAGGCTCGCAAGCTGGCGACTCTCCAGGGGCTGCGCCGGGGCGCACGCCGCGTGGTCCGCAGGCGGCGCTCGCGCGTAACTGGCGAGGTGGGTACAACGTACCAGTCACAACGCAGTTGCCCGACCGGCAGGCCTGGCTCGATCGAGCTACGCTGCCGGCGCAAGGAGGACCCGTGCGCGACCCTCGCCGACCCGATCTCGATCGCTATCCCGAGCTGCAGAAGGCCTGGGATCGCCGCCAGTTCGTGAAGTCCGCGGCGGCGGGCACCGCGCTCATGGCGCTCGGCGGCGCGCTGGTTCGGCTCGCCGGCGATGATCTGACGCGCTCCGCCCGGGCCGAGAAGCGCCCGGATGGCAAGTACCGGCTGCCGCCCGGGCAGCGCGCGCTCGACAAGCTCCGGCCGATGGGCGGCGAGGAAGGCAACGGCGACGTCCGCAGCTTCAAGCTGCGCGTCCACGGCCTGGTCAAGGCGCCGTTCGAGATCGACTACGCCGGGCTGCTCAAGCTGCCGCAGGTCGAGAAGGAAGCCGACGTCCACTGCGTCACCGGCTGGTCGCTGATCGGCGGCCACTGGAAGGGCGTCCAGATCGCCACGCTCGCCGAGAAGGCGCAGATGAAGCCCGAGGCGCGGTTCGTGATCTTCGAGGCCGCGCACGGCTACACCGCCAACACGCCGCTCAAGGAGGCGATGGCCGACGCCGCGATGGTGACCTACCGGCTCGACGGCAAGCCGCTGGCGCTCGAGCACGGCGCGCCGGTGCGCGGCCTCGTGCCCGATCTGTACTTCTGGAAGAGCGCCAAGTGGCTCACCGGGATCCGGTTCGTCGCCGTCGACGAGCCCGGGTTCTGGGAGACCCGCGGCTACCACAACCACGCCGATCCGTGGAAGGAAGAGCGCTATGGCTGAGCTCGCCGAGGCCGCGGCTGCCGTGCCCGGCAAGGCGCGGCGCCATGGCCTCGCAGCGACGGTCCGCAAGCGCTGGCGCGCCTGGTTGCGCGCGGTCCATCGCGACATCGGCTACCTCGCGGTCGGCTTCACCGTGATCTACGCGCTGTCGGGGATCGCGATGAACCACATCGATGACTGGGACCCCAACTTCCACGCCACCGAGCTGACCCGGACGATCGCGCCGATCGCCGACGAGGTCGGCGACGCCGAGGCCGTCCGCCGGATCGCCGCCGCCGCCGGGGTCACCGGCAAGCCCGACGATGTCTACCGCGCCGGGGACGAGGTCCGGCTGAGCTACCCCGACGGCACCAAGCTGACCGCGATCGGCGACACGCTGACCGTGCAGCGCCGGCGCGACCGGATGTTCTTCCGGGTCGCCGACTGGCTCCACGCCACGCGCGGCAAGCAGGCCTGGAAGTTCATCGCCGATGCCTACGCCGCCCTGCTGCTGTACCTCGCGATCAGCGGCATCTTCATGATCAAGGGCCGGCTCGGCCTGCGCTGGCGCGGCGCCGCGCTGATCACGCTCGGGCTCGGCGCGCCGATCGGCTACATCGTGCTGTCGGGCGGCCCGGGCGCGCAGCGCACCGAGCGGGTCGCGACCCGGCCGGGCGAGGTCGATCCGCCGCCCCGGCCCAAGGCCGGCGCCGACGGCATCACGCCGCTGCCGCCCGACGACGATCAGGCGCCGGCGAAGCGCTGAGCCCACCGCGCCGGTTCCGGAATCCGGCCCCGCGGCTCGCGCTCGATCGCGGTCGACGCAGGTGCCGGCTCGTCGCCGCATGCGCCCGGAGATCGACGAGCGAACCGCCTCGGCGGTGGCCGCAACGTGCGCCGAGCGCCGGCCGCCACCCGGGTCAGCGCCGACGGCGCCGCCGCGGCGCGAACATCACGATCGCCGCCATCGCGAGGGGCGTGGCCGCTCCGCCGCCGGCCCCGCAGCAACCGCCCCCGCGCGAGGACCTCGGCGGCGGTCCGGGCGGTCCGCGCGGCGCGGGCGGCGCCGCCGGCGCGGGCGCCTCGGTGCGCGACGCCTCGGGATCCACCGCGACCGCGCAGCGCGCGTCGAGCGTGACGATCACCGGCGCCGCGGGCACCGGCCCGCCAGGCTCGACCGTGACCACGCAGGCGTCGCCGTCGGCGCGTGCGGTCACGCGGGCCTTGCCGCCGGTCGCGGGCGCGTCGAGCACGACGTGGCTCACCGCGCGGCGCCGCGGCGCCCGGTAGCTCAGCGCCCCGGCCGCGCCATCCGCGCCGGGCGGCCGGGTCGGCCACACCACGACCGCGTCGCGCACGCCGTCGAGCGCCACGCCGCTCCAGCCATCGCCGGAGATCGGCCGGCGGGTCGCTTCGCCGCGGCGATCGGTCGCGTCGATCACGTGGACCGCGCGCGCCTCGGGGCCGGCGATCTCGACGCGGTAGTCGATCACCGGGATCCGCGCCGCGTCGCAGTCGCCGCGCGAGGTGCCGGGCTGGAAGCAGTCCTTGAGCGCGGTCCGCGCCAGCGCGCCGGGGGCGCTGCCGTGGATCGCCAGCCGCGCGCCGTGGACGATGCCCGCCGCGGCACCCGCCGCGTCGATCGCGAGCTCACCCGGCACGCGGAACCGCAGGTACAGCTTGCGGCCGGCGTCGCCGGTCGTCGCACGGTCGACGATCACCAGCTGCGCGTCGCGGCCGCCGGCGCCGGGCAGGAGCACGAAGTCGCGGATCGCCTCGGGCACGTCGCTCGGCTGGTCCTGGAACCGGAACGCGTCGCTGTAATCGCAGCGCGCCGCGACCACACCGCCGGCGGTCTGGCTCGCCCAGCGCCAGCGGACGCGCTCGCCCCACGCGCCCTGGCTCGGCTGGTACGGCCCGGGCAGCTGCCGCGATCGCACGGTCGGCGCGTTGCCGGTCAACGTCGACAGCGACCCGTACGGCGACGGATCGACGATCAGGTCCGCGGTGCCGCGCGACAGCACGAAGTTGCCGGCGTTGGGGCTCCGGTGATCGGTCGCGGTCCGGGCGCACGCGGCGACGAACCAGACCGCGTGCTCGTCCCAGCCGGTGCGGGCGAACACGGTCGCGGTCCCGGCGGCGCGGTACCACGTCGGCCACGCCGCGCGCGGCACCGGCGCCGGCGGATCGCCGACCGCGGCGAGCGCGATGTAGAGCGGCGAGTCGCGATCGCGCAGCCGGAGCCGGATCAGCTCGCCCAGCGCCCAGCGCCGGTCATCGCGGCTCGCGTCGCCGAGCGCGAC